>JALOLW010000223.1 GCA_025455795.1 Spirosomataceae bacterium | reverse complement strand
GATGGTACGCGCGTACGGGAGGATGGGCGCACGCGTTGTATTTTTGAAAATGGCACCGAATCAAACATGCTCAAACGCTCGGTAGAAAAGATTCTATACGCCAACGGGCAAGTGGTGACCGACCACGCCGATGCCGTGGCCGCTACTTTTGACACCGTAACTGAAGAAGACCAAGAAACGGGTTTTATCTATGTGTTGAAGTCGAAAAGTACGCAGGCAGCGATTCAACAAATTCCTCATTTGTACAAAATTGGCTATTCAAAAACGACGGTAGCGGAGCGTATCAAAAATGCCAAAGACGAGCCTACTTTTCTGATGGCCGATGTAAGCGTAGTAACCTACTTTACGTGTTACAATCTCAATCCACAAAAATTGGAGCAGTTACTCCATAATTTTTTTGGAAAAGCCTGTTTAGAGATTGACGTTTTCGATAAAAAAGGACAACGCCACATACCAAGAGAATGGTTTATGGCGCCATTAACGATTATCGAACAGGCAATAAGTTTGATACGATCGGGTGAAATTGTAGCGTATCGTTATGATTCGACTTCTCAACAGATTGTAGCTAAATCATGACCAAAAAAGGTGTTGGAAAATATTCTTTTAAACCTCATAACGAATTTGTCAAATAAACCCAAAATACAATGAAAAAAGTCCTACTCCTCCTAAGCCTGCTCCTTTCCACCGCAACATTTGCCCAAAAATCGTACTATCCCGACCCCAAATGGCCTGAGCAAGATACCGCTACGAAATTTTATACGGTCAAAGGTGAACGACATGGCATAAGTTTTTTCAAAAAACACCATTTCAAAGACGTTCAGTACACGCCTACCGAAACGCTCAAATTTGACGTGTATCACAGTCCTGACGTGATGTACCACTGGTGCCGCCGCTGGGCCGAACAGTATCCCGACCTCGTGGAGGTGTATGAAGTGGCCAAAAGCTACGAAGGACGGCCTATTTTGCAGATGACGCTCACCAACAAAAAAACGGGCAAACACACCGACAAACCCGCCGCGTACTTTGAGGGCGGGCGGCACGGCGGCGAAATCACGAGCAGCGAGGCGGTGCTTTGGCTGGCGCAGCATTTGCTTTCCAACTACGGCAAAGACGCGGCTATCACCCAACTCATTGATACCAAGACCATTTACTTGCGCCCCGAAAACAACCCCGACGGCTCGACGATGTACTTGTTTTCGGCCCAACGCAACCGCAGCACCGTGCGCCCCCGCGACGACGACCGCGATGGCCTGCTCGACGAAGACCCCGAAGAAGACCTCGACGGCGACGGGGTGATTTATCAAATTCGCAAAAAAGCCGTCACATTGGCCGAAAAAGAAAAGGCCGACCACGTACTCGACCCCCGCGACCCGTCGGGGCGATTGATGAAGCGCGTACTCGAAGGCAAAGGCGAGTGGCTGGTTTATACCGAAGGCATTGACAATGACAATGATGGCAAATACAACGAAGACGGCATCGGGGGCCTCGACAATCACCGCAACTACCCCGAAAACTGGCGGCCCGACCAAGGCGGCGACTTCACGGGGCGCGGCTATACGCAGCAGGGCGCGGGCGCGTATCCACTGAGCGAAATCGAAACCCGAAGCACGGCCCTTTGGTTTTTGGGACATCCGCACATTTCGGTCGTCAATTCGATGGATACGCGCGTACCTATGCACCTGCGCCCACCCTCGACCTCCAAAAGCGAAGAAAGTATGTTTCCTGCCGACTTGGCCATTTACCGCCGCATGGACAGCCTCGGCACCAAGCTCACCGGCTACCCTTGGGCGGGCGATGTATATGATGTCTATGCCACCCGCTACAAAACCGACCGCGTCACGGGTGACCCCGCCAAACCGCAGCCGCTTTTTGGCCACGGGCCTGATTTTGGGTATTTTTACTACGGCTCGGTCTGGTACGGCGACGAACTTTGGAACGGTGGCGCTATGAAAGACTACGACAAAGACGGCATCTATGACGACTACGACGGCCTCCGTTGGGACGACGAAGCCAACAAAAGCCAGGGCTTTAAGCCGTGGGCCAAACTCACGCACCCCGTGCTGGGGGAGGTCGAAATCGGGGGTTTTCACCCCAAGTTTTTTGCCCAAAATGGCCCCGCGTGGCAGTTGGAAAATTGGATTTCAAAGCAGTCGTTGTTCAACGTCGAGATGGCCAAGCAACTCCCCCAAATCACGCTCAAAGACGTGAATGTGAAGCCCTTAGCCAATCGTGAATACGAAATCAAAGTGCGCTGGACCAATACGGGCAAACTCCCCACGGCACTCGAACAAGCCAAGCGCATCAAAATCGTGCAAGAAGACCGCGCCCTGCTCGACATTGACAAAAAACTGTTGAGTGGTTTTGAAAACGCCAAGGCTGTCATCACCCTACCGACGCTCTACGACAAAACCGTTTATGCGGGCTACACCGCGCCCAACGAGCAAAAAGAGGCCGTTTTCAGAATCAAACTCAACCAAGCGGGCAGCATCAAAGCCAAAGTGAAGGTGCTTTCTACGCGCGGTGGCGTGGTAGAAAAAGAGGTGACGATTGGGGAGTAAATCGCCATTTTTGCCCATACTAAGCACATTTTAAAGCCGCTTTAAGGTGATTTTAAGGCGGTTTTTTTGTGTCCAATCGGCTCTTTGGCCTACGTTTGTAGCAGATTTAAAAATTCATCCGCTATGTCTGCCTTGCCAACTGCCAACTTCCTCCCATTTCATGAGCATGAAACCTTGCACGACTTGAAGCACTTTCTGCCCGCTCAAGCACCGCTCAAGGATTTTATTCACCACAATACGCTCCACGCTTTTCAGCAACATTCGTTTTTCGATGCACTGCGCCAAGCCTCGGAGGTGTTTGGGTACAAGGTGTTGTTGTCGTTGGAAGAATACAGGCAGCTGTACCGCGACCAAAAAATCAACGAGGCGATTTTGGAAAAAGCCATTGTGCATAAAACCAAAAGCTACAACGGCCAACTCGCGCGGTGGAAACACAGCTTGTTGGAAAAACAATACCCTCACCAATTGACCCCACGGATAGGTCGCTTGCGGGCAGAATGGAAAAAACAGTACCAGTTGGACTTAGACTCGTTGGTACACCCGATTTTGTTTCGGACGTTGTGTAGCTACCTCGACCAAGGCATTTCGATTTGGGGCTTCCCCGTCCACGAAAAAGGCTTTTTGGCTTCGATTACAGCGTTGGAAAACAACAGCTTCACAAGTCTGTTTCGGACTAAAAAAGTAAAAGCGATGCTGCGCAACGAAAAAATCAGCATCGGTTCACTGCTAAAACAACTCGTGGGCGAGGAGGGCTATTTTGAGCAATATCTTTACGACCAGCAGTTTGCCCACCAGGGTTGGTCGGGCATGGTTTCGACCATTGAAGACCAACCCCACACGCTGATTGACCACAAAAATATCAGCCTGCACGACTTGATAGTGGTGGAGTTGCTGCTCGAACTCGACGCGCTTTATTATAAATTGGGCGATGATTGGAAGCCACTCGCTCACGGAATGCACCAACCCCCCGAGCCGTTGTTTGACCCTATCCTCAAAACCGAATACCAAGAGGTACTCGAAATCTGGCAAAATGCCTTTGAGTGGAGTTATTACGATGGTGTATTGGGAAAAATCCAAGTACCTAAACCTACTGTAAGTCCATCATTAACAGGGCAAAGTTGCTCTTTTCAGGCGATGTTTTGCATAGACGACCGCGAGTGTTCGTTGCGGCGATATGTAGAGCAGATAGACCCCCAATCGGAGACTTTTGGTACGCCGGGGTTCTTTGGAGTGGAGTTTTATTACCAACCCGAACACGGGAAGTTTCATACCAAACTTTGTCCTGCACCCGTCAATCCACGGTATCTTATCAAAGAAATAGGCAACAAACATCGTCGCCAAAAAGATGTGCATTTGTCCAAACGCTCGCACTCGCTGCTGACGGGTTGGTTTATTTCGCAGACAGTCGGTTTTGAATCTGCCTTTCGCTTGTTTGTCAATGTGTTTCGGCCTTCGATGAGTCCCGCCACGGCTTCTTCGCTACGGCATATGGACAAGTTTTCGAGCCTGACCATTGAGCATGACCCCGCTACACCTCAACACGAAAATGGCCTGCAAGTGGGTTTTACGATTGAAGAAATGGCTCTGCGGGTAGAAAACCTGCTCAAAAGTATCGGTTTGGTCAAAGATTTCGCGCCCATCATGTATGTGATAGGGCACGGGTCGAGCAGCGTCAATAATCCACACTATGCCGCCTACGACTGCGGTGCGTGTTCGGGACGGGCGGGGTCGGTCAATGCGCGGGTGATTTCGGACATGGCCAACCGCCCCGAAGTGAGGGCTATCTTGCGTGAGCGCGGGGTGGAGATTCCCGACACGACGCAGTTTGTGGGTGGCTTGCACGATACCACCCGCGACGAGATAGTGTTTTATGACGAGCCTTCGATGTCGGCAACCAATAGGCGGAGTCACCTCCAAAACGAAGAAACGTTTAAAAAAGCGTTGGATTTGAACGCCAAAGAACGCTCGCGGCGGTTTGAGTCTATTGACACGACGGCCTCTCTTCAAAAAATCCATCAAAAAATCTTGGAACGCTCGGTGTCGCTTTTTGAGCCACGCCCTGAGCTCAACCACGCCACCAACGCCCTCTGTGTAGTAGGTCGCCGCAGCCTTACGCGGGGGTTGTTTTTGGACCGGAGGGCGTTTATGAATTCTTACGATTACGCCATTGACCCCGATGGCAAATACCTGCTCAACATCCTCAAAGCTGCCGCGCCTGTGTGCGGTGGCATCAATTTGGAGTATTTTTTCTCGCGCATGGACAACCAGAAACTCGGGGCCGGTACGAAACTCCCCCACAATGTGATGGGGCTTTTTGGGGTAGCCAATGGCATTGACGGTGACTTGCGGGCGGGGCTGCCGAGTCAGATGATTGAAATCCACGACCCCGTGCGGCTGATGATTATTGTGGAGCATTTTCCCGAAGTGGTGCTCAAAACGATTCAAACCGCTGCCGAAACTTACGAGTGGTTTGCCAACGAATGGGTGCGACTCGTGGCCGTGCAGCCCGATACCCACGATTTGTGGCTTTTTGAAAACGGTTCGTTTAGTTTATACCAGCCTATTAACAGCCCTGTGACTACATCCATCAGTTTGACCGAACTCATCGAAACCTCGCAAGATAATTTACCTGTCTATGAATGGGTTTAAAATTGAGGATACAACACTCGTGGCACGACTGATACCAATAAATCGAAGTCGTGCCACGAGTAAACAAAACGGCATGTGCTGTAAGCAGTTATCTGTTAATCGTTCGCTGCATCTGGCATCATTCACTCATTCACTCATTTGAAAATATGCAAACTGCCCATCTTCTGTTTTTATTGATTCCGTTGGTCGGATTTCTGGTGAGTTTATTGGCGCGACCCAGCCAAGAAAAACTCCTTTCTCGTCTTGCCACGGCCACCGTGCTGCTGCATCAAGTCAGCTTCGGGGCGTTGATGATTTTGTGGTGGGTCAATGGCCGCCCGGTCCTCAATGTCAAAGAGGTGGTTTTGTTCAAAACGGCTGGTTATGAGTTTTTTATAGACTTTTATTTTGACCATATCAACACTGTTTATTTTGTGGTAGGTACGATATTGACCTTTCTCATCACGATTTACAGCCGCTATTACTTGCACCGCGAAAATGGCTACAAACGCTTTTTCAACACCATTTTATTTTTTTATTTGGGGTACAACATCACCATTTTTTCGGGCAATTTTGAAACACTTTTTATTGGTTGGGAAATTTTAGGCATTTCGTCGTTTTTGCTGATTGCTTTTTACCGCGACCGCTACCTGCCCGTCAAAAACGCCGTGAAAGTCTTTTCGATTTATCGGATTGGTGACATCGGTTTGATTTTGGCCATGTGGATGAGCCACCATCTTTGGCACGAAAACATCACTTTTCTGAAACTCAACAACGCCGAATTGGTGCATCATCACCTCCAATCGCACACCTGGGTGGGCGTGTTTATCTCACTCATGATTTTGGTGTCGGCGGCGGCCAAGTCGGCGCAGTTGCCTTTTTCGAGCTGGCTGCCCCGCGCTATGGAAGGCCCCACGCCTTCGAGTGCCATTTTTTACGGCTCGTTGTCGGTCCACATTGGCGCGTTTTTGCTGCTACGTACCGAGCATTTTTGGGAGCAGCAGCTATCGGTACGCATCATCATCGGACTGTTGGGGCTTAGTACGAGTGTGGTGGCATCGCTCACGGCGCGGGTGCAGTCGTCCATCAAGGCGCAGATTGCCTACGCTTCTATCGCGCAGATTGGCTTGATATTCATTGAGATAGCCGCAGGACTGGAAACCTTGGCCCTGATTCACTTTGCGGGCAATGCCTTCTTGCGGACGTATCAGTTGCTGGTGTCGCCTTCGGTGGTGAGCTATTTGATTAGGGAACAGTTTTACAACTTCGTACCGCGCTCGCAGACTTTTGAGGATTCGTTGCCCAAGAAAATCGAAAATACGCTTTACATGATGAGCCTCAAAGAGTGGAATTTAGATGCGGTGATGTACCAATATCTTTGGAATCCCATCAAAAAAATGGGCAAATCTTTCGATTTTTTGACGATTCGCGGGCTTCTCTACTTTTTTGTAGGGTTTTATTTGGTAGGGTTGTACGGCGTTTATCATCGTCAAATCTTGCCAGAATCGCTTCAACACGCCCTGCCGATGCTCTTTGCATTGATAGGTTTGGGCATGGTGTTGAAAGCATTTACTGAACGCAAAAGTGTGGTAATGAGTTGGTTACTGGTCATTCTCAATCACTTCTGGATTGCGTTGGCGATTGCCTTCAACGAGGCGTTTAGCTTCGACGAAGTACACATTTATTTGAGCGGCATCGTGGT
>JALOLW010000222.1 GCA_025455795.1 Spirosomataceae bacterium | reverse complement strand
GCTTTCAAAGGCTTGTTGGACGTACTTTTGTTCGTGACCGCTCAAATGCGGCGTAGAAAGCCAAATTTTATTCATGCTACAAAATTGTTAGATTGTCGGCCTAAATCCAAACTTCTATGTACGCACTTACCCACTGTACTATTTATACTGGCGACGACGTCCTGTCGCATCATGCCGTTTTGGTCAAAGATGGTTTTATCGAATCGGTTGTCCTCCACGATTCCATACCGCCTGAATATGAACGTATTGACCTACACGACTGCGACCTTACGGCGGGTTTTGTGGATATGCAGTTGTACGGGGGCAGTACGGGCTTTTTTGTCAAAGATTTGTCCATAGAATGTTTGGAAAACATCGTCCAAACGCACCGTCAGGACGGAACAGTCGCGCTCGTCCCCACCCTTTACTCGACCTCAATGGAACGAATTTTGCAAGCCATCGAAGTCACCAAAGTCTATATTCAGTCGGGGAGGCGAGGGGTGTTGGGGCTTCACATCGAAGGACCTTTTATCAACTACGAAAAACGCGGGGCCCACAGTGCTGCCCAAGTGCGCGTACCTACCCACGCCGAAATCGAAACCATCATCCAAGCCTCGCAAGGCTTGCTGACAGTGATGACCATTGCCCCCGAAATTTGGCCTGATGACCTGCTTCAACTCCTCAAAAACAGCCACATTGTTGTATCAGTGGGTCATACCAATGCCACTTACCAACAGGCCCAACGTTTTCTAAACGAAGATTTTCCGTTGGCTACGCATCTCTACAACGCCATGCGTCCCTTTGAAAGCCGTGAGCCGGGCGTAGTCGGGGCGATATTTGACAGTTCCCGCGCCCACGCAAGTATCATCGTGGACGGCCACCATTGCGATTTTGCAACGGTACGCATTGCCAAACAACTGCTCGGCGAGCGTTTGTTTTTGATTTCGGATGCTACTTTTGCCAAAATGGAAGCCCAACGTTTTGAATTTGAGGGTTTTACCGCCAATTACGACGGTCACCGATTGCTCAACGACGACGATAAACTCGCAGGCTCGGCCATCACCTTACTCGACGCAGTTCGTAACTGTATCAAGTACGTAGGTATTCCCAAAGCGGAGGTATTTCGGATGGCGGCTACTTACCCCGCCCAACGCCTCGGTGTGGGGCATCTCTACGGCAAAATCAAAGATGGCTACAAAGCAGACTTGATTTGCTTAGACAAAAACCTAACAATCAAGAAGTTGGGATAGTAGTTGAGCTGTAAAAAAAGCCTATTTAGACGTTGAATCGGAAGTGCATGATGTCACCATCTTGGACAACATATTCTTTTCCTTCCACACCCATTTTGCCAGCTTCACGGCAACCTGCTTCGGTTTTGAACTGCTGATAATCAGCGAGTTTTATCACCTCTGCCCGAATAAACCCGCGTTCAAAATCGGTGTGAATCACGCCAGCGGCTTGGGGGGCTTTCCAGCCGCGCCGAATCGTCCAAGCGCGTACTTCTTTTTCGCCGGCTGTAAAGTACGTAATCAAGTTGAGCAAGCCGTAAGAAGCGCGGATGAGCTTGTTAAGTCCAGATTCTGTGAGGCCGTATTCTTCCAAAAACATCGCGCGTTCGTCGGGGTCTTCCATTTCGGCAATTTGGGCTTCGATGGCCGCACAAACCACAATCACCTCGGCGTTTTCATCAGCCACGGAGGCTTTGAGTTGGTCCACGTAGTCGTTTCCACCCGCCATGATAGAGGCTTCGTCCACGTTGGCTACATAAATCACGGGTTTGATGGTGAGCAGTTGTAGGTCGGCTACGGCGGCTTTTTCGTCTTCGGTCAGGCCTGCGGCGCGTACACTTTTGCCTTGATGCAGGGTGTTTTTTACCCGATTGATGACCTCCAACTCTGCTTTGGCTTTGGCGTCTCCCACGCGCGCGGCTTTTTCGATGCGGGCGTATTTCTTCTCGACCGACTCCAAATCTTTCAGTTGGAGTTCCATGTCTATGATTTCTTTGTCATCCACGGGATTGACGCGCCCTTCTACGTGGACGATGTTGTCGTCGGTGAAGCAGCGTACCACGTGAATGATGGCATCTACCTCACGGATATTGGCCAAAAACTGATTGCCAAGTCCTTGGCCTTTGCTTGCGCCTTTGACCAGCCCTGCTATATCCACAAACTCCATGATGGTCGGGATGAGTTTTTGGGGCTTGACGAGTTCTTTCAGAATATCTAGGCGCGGGTCGGGGACCTCTACTACGCCTACGTTGGGTTCGATGGTGCAGAAGGGATAATTGGCCGCTTCGGCTTTGGCACTTGACAACGCACTAAACAAGGTGGACTTACCGACGTTGGGCAGTCCTACAATACCACATTGGAGAGACATTTATTAGAATTTTATGATTTTGATGATTTTGTCATTTCGACAACAAGAAAAACCTGGATTTTGACCTAATGATAAGCTGTATCAAATTTTGGCCTGCAAAAGTAACATTTTTGGGGGTAGGTACAAAACCAAAAAGCCTCCGAGCAGGCTCGGAGGCGGTCAAAGGTCAGGAATCAGGCGTTAGTCCCATTTGAGGTCAGTACCTCCAAATTCTTCTTCGCGGGTTTCGTATTGGGAGAAGTCAAAATCAGGCATCAGCTCCGTTTTGACGTGTTCAACCGTCTCTTGGAGTGCTTCGATGAATTTTTGAAAGTCTTCTTTGTACAAAAACATTTTGTGTTTTTCGTACGTGAAGCCGTCGCCTTGTTGGAATCGGCGGCTCTCGGTGATGGTCACGTAGTAATCGTTGGAACGGGTCGAACGCACATCAAAGAAATAGGTTCTCTTGCCTGCTTTTACGCGCTTGGAAAAGATTTTTCCAGGGTCTCTTTCTTCCACAATAGAGTTAGGTTTGATGTAAAATGATTTGGAACGCTAAAATAGATTTTTTGTTGTTGGTAGCCAAAAATTTTTTAAAATAAAGTTGGCATTGTTTTCGTTATACCTTTCCGTGCCTACATTTTTTTTGTAGAAAACGGAGTTAGTAGTACCTTTGCAGTCCTTTTGATTGTACTTTTTTAAGTTGCCTTGAGAGCAAGAGATTCGTGACAAAAAGACAACAGCTATTGTTCACCCCAAAACTCTAAGACAAATGAAGTACCCCATTTACTGTATTTTTGGATTTTTATTTTTGTTGGTAAGCCTCCCCACTTCGGCACAATTGTTGGGGAGAGAAGAGCAAGGAAAAGCCTCTTTTTACGCTCAAATGTTCAACGGACGCAAAACGTCGTGTGGCGAAAAATTCAGCCAAACAGAGCTGACGGCAGCCCACCGCACGTTGCCGTTCAACACGATGGTAGAAGTAACCAACCTCTCCAACAACAAATCGGTCATAGTGCGCATCAACGACCGAGGCCCCTACCACCATAGTCGTATGCTTGACTTGACCCGAGCGGCGGCGCAGCACTTGGGTTTTTTGGCCAAGGGCGTGGCGACTATCAAAATGCGTATCGTAGGAATGGAAGGAATGGTGCTTTTAGGTAAGGATGAGTTTGTGACCGACACGGGCGAAATCCTCGAAAAAGTACTGAAGTAGCAATGAAGGAATATTGAACAACCAACAACCAATACAGAATGTAGAAGTAAGTACAAGTGGGTGTTGAAAAAACGAATATTGACTTCATTATTCTTCATTTTACTGTTCAATATTCAATATTCAAAACAATGGCAATGAAGGGATTTGACGTAGCAAAAGTAAGAGAATACGGCAACGTGGAGTTTTTGGCCCGGGAATTGGTCGAAGGCTTCATCACCGGACTGCACAAATCGCCTTTTCACGGCTTTTCGGTGGAGTTTGCCGAGCATCGGCTTTACAACACGGGCGAGAGTACCCGCCACATAGATTGGAAAGTTTTTGCCAAAACCGACCGTCTCTTTGTCAAACGCTACGAAGAAGAAACCAACCTGCGCTGTCACTTGCTGATTGATACGTCGTCTTCGATGTACTACCCCGAGCCTCATTATGGCAAAATCACGTTTAGTATCATGGCCGCGGGGAGTATCGCGTACATGCTGCAGCGTCAAAAAGATGCCGTGAGCCTGTGTACGTTTTCGGAAGGAATAGAAGTGCAGACGCCCGTTAAGTCCACTCCCTCGCACGTCCACAAGATTTTTTTGGAACTAGAAACGCTCCTTCAAAAACCCAAGCCACAGCGCAAAACTTCCGTGGCGGATGTGCTACACGAAATCGCCGAGAAGATTCACAAACGCTCGTTGGTGATTCTGTTTAGCGATATGTTTGAGGATTTTGAGCAAGCCGACCGCATTTTTTCGGCCATGCAGCACCTGCGTCACAATCTCCACGAAGTGCTGCTGTTTCACGTCACCGACCGCCGCACCGAAGAAGAATTTGCGTTTGACGACCGTCCCTACGAGTTTATTGATTTGGAATCGGGCGAACGGCTCAAAGTACAACCCGCTCAGGTGAAAAAACACTACCAAGAAACCGTCAAAAAATACTACCAAGAACTACGCCTCAAATGCGGCCAATACCGCATTGATTTTGTAGAGGCCGATGTCGCCAAAGGCTTTGACCAAATCCTGTCGGCGTATCTGGTAAAGCGGAGTAAAATGCGATAACGCTCACCTTCATCCTTCCAACCACGCCTTGAAGGTCGCTGCCTTTTCGCGGCTGACGAGGACTTCTTGCGGTGGCTCGGGGGTGAGCTGGAGTTTGAGCTTGCCGTTGAAGTAAGTGTGGATTTTGCGCACGGCGGGCAGGGCGGCAATGCACTGCCGATTCACGCGAAAAAAAATGGTAGGGTCGAGCAGCTTTTCCAATTCTTCGAGGGTATAGTCCACCAAAAACTGCTTGTTGTCGTGGCGCACCAAACACACCATTTCGTTGGCCGTGAGAAAATACGCAATTTCTGACTGGGCAACGGGTAGTAGCTGCTCGTTTTGCTGCACCAAAAAGCGCGTTTTGTATTTGCGCCCTGCCGTAGGGAGCGTGTCAAGCAGCGACTGAATTTTGAGGGCATAATCTTGCCCCGAAAACGCTCCCCGCATTTCTTTGAATTTGTCAATAGCCACCGCCAACTCTTGTGGCTTGATGGGCTTCAACAGATAGTCTATGCTCTTGACTTTGAAGGCTTTGATGGCGTATTCGTCGTAGGAAGTTGTAAAAATAATGGGACTCCGCACGGGCATTTCTTCAAAAATTGCAAAACTCAAACCATCAGAAAGTTGAATATCGGAGAAAATCAAATCGGGTGCGGGGTGACACTGAAACCACTGTCGCGCGGCTTCGATACTTTCGAGTACGCCCACGATTTCGATGCTGTCGTCGGCTTTTAGAATCAGCTTGGCAAGCCGCTCGGCGGCGGGGTATTCGTCTTCGATGATGAGGGCTTTCATTTTTACAAAAGGGGTACTTTGACGGCAAATTTTAAGTCATCGGCGACCACTTCCACGGGCCGCTCGGTAAGGAGGCGATAGCGGTTGATGATGTTTTGTAGCCCTACTTTGGTGGATTTCTCAAAGGTCTTTTTGGTCTGTAAGTTGTTTTCAACGGTGAGCGTATTATGTTCTTGCAATATCTTGATTTTGAGTGGATTGTCTCTCGAAATGACGTTGTGCTTGATGGCGTTTTCGACCAATAATTGCAAGCTCAACGGTGCAATTTGCTGCTGCCGTGCCGCCGCCGATACCTGCGTTTCTATCTGCAAGTTTTCTCTAAAACGGGTTTTGTTCAAATAAATATACGCTTCCAAAAACGCCATTTCTTCTTCGAGCGTGACGGTGTTTTTTTCGCGGCTTACCAGTACGTAGCGATACACGTCCGAGAGTTGTTCGAGGTATTTTTGAGCGGGGACGTTGTCGTCGTCAATGAGCGAGGCGAGGGTGTTGAGGCTATTGAACAAAAAATGCGGGTCAAGCTGACTTTTGAGAGCTTCCAGTTGAGACTGCACATTTTCGCGGGCCAGGGCTTCGGTTTTTTGGACGTTGGTGCGCCACGCCCAAAAGAAAAACGCGCTTTCATAGACCAGCGTGACCATAAATGATGGTACAAGTGCCACTCCATAAATAAGCCAAAAATTGGCCTTGACTACGTTTCCCTCTAAAAACCACTGTGCAAATGCACGCAACAAAACCGTAGCCAGAAATGCGTAAATTAGGGAGCATAGTAAATGTGCCACAATGCGCTTTTTGGTGTATTGGTAGGATGGAAGCCGAAAACTCAACTGCTGCCAAATAAACCGCATACCTTCCCAGTAAACCAACGTAAAAAGAAAATCTACGAACAGCTCTTTGAAAAATAGCAGGTCAATGCCGTGCCATTTATGAAAACTAAAATGCATGATAATAGCTACCAAAGGCACACCAATCAACCTTGCCTTACGGTCGTGGGGGGTATATTGCAGTATGTCGTGGGAAGCAGACATGGAGAGTCAAAGAATGTTGATATAAGCACAATACTTGATTTAACCACATACTCCGTTGCGACTATAGTTCTGTATTTTTCTCTCTATTTTCTTTGTTTAAGAAAAGAACTTCGGACGGTTTCCAGTCAGTTGCATTTTGGTCTGCCAATTCAAGCCAGCGTTTTATTCTTTTGGTAGGTGGAACAGATTCTTTCCAATATTCTATGAACAAAGCGTCCTCCATTGTATTAGCAGCATATATCATTTCTTCCTCAATGTCTGCCAATGCCCTGTGGATATATAGTCCTCCGCGATTACTGTCAGAAGCCATTGCTACACTTCCTGCAGAAAACAGGTCTCTTGCTTGAGAAGCTAAAACGCCGTGATATGTTAGCAAATACATCGCAACATCATTGTATTTGTTTTTTACACGCGAACCTGCTACGATTTTGGGGCACAATAAAGATGCTTCGGCTCTTAATTTTCTTTTTTCTGATGAAGAGAGTTCTGTGTACAATCT
>JALOLW010000221.1 GCA_025455795.1 Spirosomataceae bacterium | reverse complement strand
GAAAGCATGAACGTAGAAGAGGTCATTGCCCAAAACAAAAATATCGGTTCTAACCAAACATTCGCAACGACTCAAATTGCTCAAACGATAGAAACTCCTCAAACACTCGCAACAACTCAAACTTTAGCATTGCTCACGCCAAAAGGGCTGAAAGCACTACGCGGTACGCCCAAAAAACAATTATGGGTAGCCTATCAATTGCCTGAAAATCAACCAACAAAGCGGTCCAAGTCGCCGAGCAAAGAATATTGGGCATCGGTGGGAGTGATGCCAGCAAGCTACAACGCAGGCGTAGGCATAGGCGGGCGTTCGGCAAGTTCTACTTTTGCATTTGCAGGCCAAAACTCTCTTGCCCGTACAGCCGATGTAGAATCGGCTACCGACAAAAGCAGCAACCGCGCAATGGCGTCTTACTCGGTGCAGTGGCAAGGCGGGATGAATTTGGGCAAGCGATGGTCGCTCGAAACGGGTCTTAGCTATTTACAAGGCAACTCGGTTTTTGAAGCGGTCAATGGCTTCAACCCACTGACCAACAGCTACATCAACAACTTGGAGGCGGCGGTCAGTTTGAGCGATTTTAGCGAAAAAAACAAAGCCTACGCCCAAGCCTCGGCCAACAACGACAAGGCCCAAATAGAATCTTTGACGACTATGCAAATGGTCAACAACAGCTACCAATATTTACAGATTCCGGTGCAGGCGGGTTTTGCAGTCGTGAAGCCCAAACGCAAGCTGTCGGTGTGGTTGCTGGGTGGCGTAATCAACAATTTGTTTTTACGAAACAGCTTCGAGACTGGGCAAGAGCGCACAGTCACCCTCAATAGCACCGAAAGCCCTTACAGGTTATTGTCTTTGTCGGCTTCTACGGGCGTGCGCTTGCAATACCGTTTTCACAAGCGTTGGGCTACGACGCTCACGGGCAACTACCAACGTGCGCTCGGCTCTACTACCCACGAAACCTCCCTTTTTGAAGCCCGTCCGCAGCTTTTGGGCGTAGGCGCGGGACTACGGTACGGGTTTTGACCGCATCGGTATTTTGATAGTTCTCGAAGGCCAAAGTCGTCGCGGTGCTTACTTCACTTCTGGTTGTGTCAAAATCGCTATCCACGTTTGGATGCCTTCCACGTAGTTGCCGAGGCGAAGATTTTCGTTAGCGGCGTGTTGGTTGTTGTCCATATTGACCATTGGCACGTGAATAGCGGGCAGGTTGAGTTCTCTCAAAAACGGCACAATCGGTACAGACCCACCCGTCATTCGGATTTTGATGGGGTCTTTGCCAAACGACCGCTGCATGGCCGCCGTAAGCCAACGGTCGGGATAAATCCCAAAGTCGGTACGGAAGGGTAACATTCGTGACTCGCGCTCTTGCAAAGTGACAATCTTGGGGTGCTTGAGCCGTTCTTCGTCGGTAGGTTTACGGTCCAAAATCACGTAGCCCTTGGATTCAATGTGCTTTTTGACCAAACTCACCAAACGGGCAGGGTCCGATTCGGGAACGAGGCGCAGGTCTATCTCCGCCACGGCTTCGTCTGGCACGATGGTATTGGCACGCTCGCCGATGTTGGCACAGACCAGCCCGCGCACGTTGAGCGAAGGGTACTGCAAAGCTTCTTGGTAGTTGGCACCCACTTTGTCGGGTTCGGCAAAGACCAGTTTCTGTCGAATCATCTCGGGACTGTCGGGGACGGCGGCCAAGATTTTGCGGGCGTTTTCGTCAATTTTGATGCCATCGTAGTAGCCTGGTATCGTCACTCGCCCGTCTTCGTCTTTCATCGAAGCGAGGAGTTGAGCCATGCGTAGCGCGGGATTGGGCGCATAGTTGCCGTAGTGGCCACTGTGTTGGGGTGTTTTGGGGCCATAAGTCGTGAGCGTAATCGTAGCGATACCCCGGCAGCCGTAAGTGAGGGTGGGTTCGTTGGAAAGATGCCGTCCGCCGTCCATCACCATCAAAAAATCAGACTGTAATTTTGCCTTGTGGGTCTTGACCATGTCGGCCAAGTGCGGCGCACCGATTTCTTCTTCGCTGTCCAAAATCACCTTAATATGGTAGGGCGATTTCACTTTTTCTTTTTGCATGATGTCGAGGGCGGCCAAAAGCATCAAAATCGGGCCTTTGTCGTCTGACACCGCTCTCGCAAAAATGCGCCACTCGGGGTCGTAGCCTGTTTGGAGGGCGTTCCAATCCATCGCCTCCCACTGTCCTGCGGCGTTTTTCTTTTTCAATACGGGTTTGTAGGGCGACTCCTGTTGCCATTTTTCGGGTTCGACGGGCTGCCCGTCGAAGTGCATATAAAACAGCAACGTTTTGAGTGCGCCCGTGGGCAAAGTAGCGGGTTTTTGTTCGGCAAAAAACACAGGATGGCCTTTTGTTGGCAAAAATTCAGTACTAAATCCACGCTCAGTAAATACTTTTTTGAGCCACTCCAAGTTGGGTTGAATCTGCGGTTTGATGTGCGCGTTGCTCGGCATACTCACAAAATCGTACAACTCCTCGTAGTAATTTTTGACGTATTTTTGGGTCATCGCTTCCAGTTGTGCCTTGGGCTGCGCGGCGCAGTAGGTGACCAAAAGTAAGCAGTAGGCGGTCAGGATTTTTTTCATTTGGAATTTGGGTGAAAAAGGTTTGATTCGGCAATATTAAAAAAAACGAGTACATTTGACCAACAAAACGAATGATTCGATTATGAAAATCATCTTCAATATATTTTTGATTCTTCTCTTTCTCATCATGTTTGTACCGCCTTTTCGGCGTTTTGTGTTTTGGTTGTTGGTAGGACGGCAATTGGTGAAAGAACAAAAGAAAGCCAATCGCCAATCGGTACGCAAAGAGGGAGAAATAAAAGTAGAACGCACTGACACCAATTCGTCGCGCTTCAAAGGCGGCGACTACGTGGACTACGAAGAAGTAAAAGACTAACCTTCATGTGGGATTGGCTGGCTCTCGAATGGTTTTCGTACAACAAACTCCGCGCTTTTACGTGGGCAGACTCTTATTTTTTGTACGGAATACTGGCCATTCCGCTGTTTTTTTGGCTTCGCAATGCCCTCCACGGGCGGTCTTTTCAACGACTTGGGCTTACTTTTATCCATGCCGACACCGCCAGCAGTTGGTTTGTTTGGTTGCGTTTCTTACATCCTTTGGCGGGTTTTTTAGCCCTTGCATCGCTACTTATCGCGTTGGCGCGTCCCCAAATCATCAGCGCACTTTCGGAGCGCGATGCTGAAGTCATCAACATCATGTTGGCCTTGGATATTTCGGACTCAATGACCGAAAAAGATTTGCTACCGAGCCGATTGGACGCGGCCAAAAACGTCGCTAAAAATTTCATCTCAGGCCGCCTCCGCGACCGCATCGGGCTGGTGGTGTTTGGGGGCGATGCTTTTACCCAATGCCCCCTTACCAACGACTACGAGTTGCTTTATGGCTTTTTGGAGACCATCCATCACGGTCAAATCCGCACGGCAGGAACGGCCATTGGCAATGCGTTGGCGGTGTGTATCAATCGGTTGCGGGATATTCCTGCCAAATCAAAAGTAATCATTTTGCTGAGTGATGGCGAAAATACCACGGGCAATTTGGACCCGCTTATTGCCGCCAAACTCGCCAAGGCTTTTGATATTCGGGTCTATACCATCGCTCTTGGTCGTTCTTTTCGGCCCGATATGTTGAGTGACACCTTGCGTACGCTCACCTCTCGCAGCACCGACGAAGGTTCTCTGCAAAAAATCTCCACGCTGACTTCGGGGCAGTTTTATCGCGCTACTGACAACAACGCCCTGACGGGGATTTTTCAACAAATAGACCGAATGGAGCGCGTAAAAGTCAAAGTTCGACAGTACAAAGAAGTCAAAGACTATTATCGGGTGTATCTCAATTGGGCCGTGGTTTTTCTGCTCGTAATGATGCTCCTCAAAGTACTTTTCATCGCCAATCCACTCGAAGATTGAGCCGTTGGCGTTTTTTATAAACTTGCTCGTACCAACTTAGCCCCGTCGCACATCGCTTTGAGTTTTTGTTTGGTGGCCCAGCGGGCGGTTTGGCTCATGCCGCAGTCGGGTGCAATGGCAAGTTTTTCGGCGGGTACGTAGGGTAAAATCTTACGCACGCGCTCGGCCACGTCTTCGGGGGTTTCGATGTAGTAGCTTTTTACGTCTATCACGCCCACGGCCACGTCAAACCGCTCGGCAAACCGCTCCAACAAATGCACTTCCGAAAAATTCAAGACCGCCATTTCGGAGTGTAGTTCATCTACTTTCATGTCCAGAAAATCGGGCAGCATGGGCGCGATGCTCTTTTTGCCCACCGAACGGCCTTTGTAATTGCCAAAACAGAGGTGCATCGAAAGTCGGGTTTTGCCTACGCCCGGCGCAATGGTACGGTTGAAAATATCCACAAAACGCTTGGTGTCCTCGCGGTAGGCGTAGCAACTCATCGAAGGCTCATCAATGCAGATTTCGGGACAACCCAGCGCTACCAAATCTTCGATTTCTTTGCTTACCATCGGCAACAGTGCCTCGGTCAGTTCCCAACGGTCTTTGTAAAACTGCCCCGGATTGAGCCGACCCGACAGCGTATAAGGCCCAGGAATGGACATTTTGACCATTTGGCCAGCGGGCGCAAGGCGTTTGAGGCGTTTGTATTCTTCTACCACACCCAAGCCTTTGGGGGCTGAAAGTGGCTCTACAATGCTGTTTTTGCCACGTTGGTCATGGGCAGGTGGACCGTATTTTCGGGTTTCGGAAGCATCATTTTGAATACCTTTGATGAAACCATAAAACGACAAGTTGAAGTCGAAGCGGGTTTGTTCACCGTCGGTGATTACGTCCAATCCTGCCGAAACTTGGTCGTGAATGGCCGTGATAACGGCATCTTCAATCATTTCGTTGATGTCAGCGGGGCCAAATTTGTCTAAATTCATGCTCGAAAATTCGAGCCAGCCCGGAAACGGCATTGAGCCGACGACGGTGGTTTTGATGGGTACAGGTTGCATATTGAGATAAATTGTTTGATACTGTATTTACTGCTCACTACTGACAATTATCACCACTTTTTCACTACTTTGGTCATAAAAAAAAGCCCTGATTCACGTGAACTTAGTCGCATCGTCAACTATTAAATTCTTGCAAAGATGAAAACGATTCTTGTTCCCATTGACCTCAGCGATGTAGCGGAGTATGGCTTGGATACTGCCGCCGAAATAGCCAAACAACACAACGCCACTATTGTACTACTCAATCGGGTGGAAGTCCATTCGGTGGAGTTTGCTTTGGTGGATAGTATCTACCATGAAACTAAAGAGGATTATTACCAATACCTCACCAAAGACAACAAAGAAAGAATCCAAGACACCATAGAAAAGCCCAAATATGCTGGTGTCAAGTTTAAGTTTAGGGTAGTGAGAGACAATGAACCACTGGCCGACATTGTAACAAGCCAAAACGCCGACCTGATTGTGATGGGGTCGTCGGGTGCTACGGGCTGGAAAGAATGGGTGCGTGGCTCCAACGCCGAGAGTGTGGTGAGAGACGCCAACTGCCCCGTGATGGTTGTCAAATCACCCACAACGGATTTTAAACGAGTGGTATTTACGTTGGATTTTGAAAACTTAGATTTCATCAAATCGGGAGTTGAGCTTTTTGGCACCGAGGGTGTCGAGTACTTTTTTGTGTTTGTGGACGATGGTATGCACTATTTTCAAATCAATGATTTACGCGAAAAACTTGGTAAAATCGTCTTGGAAGTGGGTCTTAGCAACTACCAATTTGAGGTCTTCAACGACAACACCATTGACGGGGGTATCGTGAACTATGCCCATCTGATGGGAGCAGATCTCATCGTGATGCGTACCCACGGACGCAAAGGCTTCGAGCATTTTATCCACGGCAGTATTGCCGCCGATGTGGTCAATCACGCCGATACGGCGGTGTTGGTGTATCACTGACATAACTGGGATACCCGAGTCGCTCGTACATTTTGGCGATGCGGTGGGCGTGTTCGTCGTAGGCAGCTTCAAAAAGCTCCACGGCACGCGCACTGCCTACAACCGCCGCTGCACTTAGCACTTTGGGAGGGTGGCCTGCTTCTGTCAAGAGGCGGGCTACTTCTGCTTTGATGCAGTTGATGAGCGTAGCACCGCCTACGGTACTCCCCGGCGAAACAGGCGTGTCGAGGCCCGGAACCTGCACCATCGCATCACCTACGGGCGCGCCCGTGTCGAGGATGAGGTCGGCAAAATCGCCCAACTTCTTGCCATCGGGGCGTTTGCTGCTGCTGGCTTCGGAGTGCTGCTTGGTGATGAGTGCCACGACTTTGATGCCTCGTTGCTGAAAAATCTCGGCCATTTCGACAGGTACAACGTTGGTACCCGAAGACGAAATTACCAGCGCACTGTCGAGCGGGGAAGTGTCAAAATTTCGCAAGATACGGTCGGCCAAACCAGATACGTTTTCCAAAAACATGGCTTGTCGTTGGCCGTTGGCGCCCACTACCAGGTTGTGAAAGGTCAAAGACAGCTCAACGATGGGATTGAAACCCGCAAAACTGCCGTAGCGCGGCCACATTTCTTCGACCATGATGCGGCTGTGGCCACTGCCAAAAACGTGGACCATGCGCCCTGCCAAAATGCTGTCGGCAAACCACCGCGCGGCGGTTTGGATTTCGGCCTGCTGGCTTTCGATGGTATCAAGAATACCTCTTGATTTTTGAATAAATTGTTGGATGACGTTCATGTTGTATCTGGAACACAGATTGAATGGATGAAACGGGTTAAAACGGATTTTAAGGTAAATGTTTTTTCAAACGATTTTCAAATATTTTCCTCTTAAAAGCTGGCTTTTTTCCAAAATTGAACAATAATCCTACTTCTTTGTCAGTCGCTCGTAAATAATTTACCAGTTGTAATTCATGTTCTTCTACCAATG
>JALOLW010000220.1 GCA_025455795.1 Spirosomataceae bacterium | reverse complement strand
TTTTCCAAGACCTCTTCATCGGTGCTGGGCTCGCCTTTGGGCGTTTTTTTGACGACAGGTAGGCCCAGTTTCGTAAAGAAAATCTCTCCAATTTGTTTCGGCGAGGCGAGGTTAAAGCTTTGTCCCGCTATAGAGTGCGCCTCGGCCTCAAGCTGCACGAGGCGTTGTCCAAGTTCGTGACTTTGGGTCTGCAGCTGCGCCGCGTCAATGAGAACCCCGTTGCGTTCGATGGCAAACAAGGTTTGGCTGCTGGCCATTTCCAGCTCATAGATGCATTTCAATTTTTCATCCGCAGCAATACGCGGATAAAGCACCCAATGAACATCCAAAGTTTGATCGGCGTCTTCACAGGCGTAAAACGCGGCTCGCTCCACATCGACCTGAGAAAACGAGATTTGCGCCGCCCCTTTTCCGCAAAGCGATTCGTAGCTGATACCGCTGCGCCCGACGTGGCGTTCGGCAAGGCTGGCCAAACCATGAGGGCGGTGGACTTCTAAGACATAACTTTGCAGCATGGTATCGTGCGCATAGCCTCCTACGCGGATACCGTGGTTGGCGAAGACGTGTTGATCGTATTTGGCATTTTGACCGAGTTTGGGCTTGGTAGTATCTTCTAGCCAGGGTTTTAATTTAGCCAAGACGGTATCGCGCTGGAGTTGTTCGGGCGCGCCGGGATAGTCGTGCGCGAGCGGAATGTAGGCGGCTTGGCCCGCCTGCACCGAAAAGCTGATACCAACAATCTCGGCTCGCATCTCGTCGAGCGAGGTGGTCTCGGTGTCCAAAGCGGTAAGCGCGGCGGCGTCAATCAGCGCCAGCCATTTATCGAACTGCTCCCACGTCAGAATGGTTTCGTAGGCGACAGTACCGCCCGAGGCGGTCACGGCGCTCTGGGCTGCGGGGAGGTCGGTAAATAAATCGGGATTGGGGGTAAATTTGGGTTTACCTGCGCCCGAGCCGGCACCCGCGCTTTTGGCTAGGGACTTAAAGCCCATGCGTTGATAGAACGCGAGCAAGGCCTCGTTCTGCGCTTCTTGCTTGCGGACATCTTCTAGGCTCGGCAGCGCGGGCAGCGCGGCCTGTACCTCGGGCAGGGTTTCGCAATCTACTTTGATTTTGAGCAGTTCGCGCCCTTTGGGTAACCAATCCAGCGCTTGGCGCAGGTTCTCGCCCACCGCGCCCGTAATCTGATGTGCGTTCGCGACGACGCCCTCTAGGTTGCCGTAGGTGGTCAGCCACTTTACAGCCGTTTTGGGGCCGACTTTGGCTACTCCGGGAACGTTGTCCACTTGGTCGCCCACCAAGGTTTGGTAATCGAGCATTAGGCTGGGAGGGACGCCAAACTCTGCCGTGACGCCCGCGACATCGCGGCGTTTTCCGTTCATGGTGTCTATCATGGTCACGTGCTCATTCACGAGTTGCGACAGATCTTTGTCGCCACTGGAGATAAGGACTTGCATGCCCTGCTCTACCGCCAAACGGGCGAGTGTGCCGATCACATCGTCTGCTTCGACCCCGCTTATGGCAAGAACTTTCCACCCCATGAGCGCCACCATTTCGTGTATGGGGGCAATCTGTGCTCTGAGGTCGTCGGGCATAGGGCTGCGCTGCGCTTTGTATTCGGGATAGAGTTCGTCTCGAAAGGTTTTACCGGGGGCATCAAAGATGCACACCGCGTAATCCGTAGGATAGTCTTTATGCAAGGAGGTCAGCATATTGTGCATCCCACGGACCGCACCCGTCGCGGGGCTGCTCGGGTCGCTGGGGTCGGCGCGTAAATCGGGCATGGCGTGGTAAGCGCGGTAAAGATAGCTGGAGCCGTCTACCAATAACAAGGTCTTGTGCGCAAGGAGCTCTGTGGCATTTTCCATAAGAGTGTGGGGATTGCGGCTTAATGCCGAGGTATCCAAATTGAGTTGTAAAAATCTGTGTTGACGAGTAAAAGATTATAGGCTTGCATCAGGCAGAGAAAAGCTCAATGGGCTTGCTGAGCGCGTTTTATTCCCACCTTGCTTACCATTTTACTGAAACCTAAAAATCGCGCTTCCAGCTCTTTTACCGTAAATACCCAATCGCCAAACGTTACCGTGTCACCGACCACGGGGGGATTCGGTAATTTTTGCTCTATCCATTTAGAAAGGCTGAGATGTCCTTCTTCTTCTTGATTGAGAGGCAAAACATAAAACTGGGCAATATCGTGCATTCGGGCGTTACCATTGAGCATGAAATCACCAAAATGCAAACGCATATTGTGCTCGTCAGTTTCTTCTGGGATACAGAGTTGCAGCTTTTGCGCCAACCATTTTAGGGACGAGCCTTGCAGCAATAAGGAGCTGAAAACCACCGTAAATTCAATGTTTAACAGGAGTAAAGCGCCCGAAACTCCCGCCATAATAGGCTAAATCTCAATCACAATCGGAACCGCACCACGTAAACCAACCCAGGCGATAAAGAGCTGTTCTCTTTTAGAGTACTGAAAGAGCGCCAAAATAGGCATTACTCCGATGGGCCGTGCGATGAAGATAAGCGCTAACGATAAAACCAAGCCCATGGTGGCACTTTGGAGCACCTGAGTCGGTGTAGCCAATAGACCCAAAATCAAGAACATGGCGGATTGAAACAACCAAGCTAAGCCGTCTAAGGCTGGAATGCTTTGTCGCACCAATCGCTTCTCTGTATTTCCAATGATCACACCGAAAATATAAATGGACAAAAACCCAGAACCTCCGAGATAATTGCTGGTGGCAAACACCGCTAGTCCTGTAGCCACAAGAAAAATCGCGTTTAAGCCCACATTGTGGGCGGTTTGCAAGCGCAGTAGTTTGATCAATTTCTGTGTCAATAAGCCAAAAACAAGTCCAAATATGAGCCCCAAGCCCATTTGTTTCATCACCAAGAGGAACAAGCCACTTGCATCCAACGCTACCGCTTGGTCAAAATCTCTCAATGCTGCGTCGGCTTGCCCCGTAGCAGCCAACAACTGCCCCCGATTCACAAAAATATCGGCATTGCGTGGTTCTCTCCTAATCGCTTCGGCGTAGTCTTTGAGGGCTTCGTTGGCGTTGTTTTGGGCGACTCGCAACAACGCCCGGTTGTAAAACGGGCGATACGCTTCTGGATTGAGTCGAATCGCTTGGTCATAATCCAAGAGGGCGTTGGTGTATTCTTTCAATTCAAAATACGCTACCCCACGCGCATTGAAGGCTTCGTAGTTGTTTTTATCTTGTTCAATCGCCTCGTTGAGCTGCCCCAATGCCTCGCGGTAGTTGCCTTGCTGCATGAGCGTTTTGGCTTTTTCAAAAGCGTCACCGTCGCAACTTTGCCCTAAGAAGGCAGTACAAACAATCAAAAAAGCGGAGAAATTTCGTTTCATAGTACAGTGATTGGGGAGCTACAAAGGCATAAAGGTACGCAGCAGCCGAGAGTTTTACAAAGAGCCTTGGTTTTTATTAAACGGTACATTCTTTGGTCATAAAAAGGCAAGGCTACCGCAAACTCGACCAAAAAGACGAAATCGTTCTCAAAAGCGGCACTTTCAAGCTAAAAGTGAATTGAACAACGCATTGGTAGCAAAAGATGACCTCACAAAAAACAGCCCCCCCGAAGCAATGGCTTAAAAATTTTGCAAAAAGTTCATCGCAGACAACGCAAAGCGGTATGTTGCTCTATCAAATCAAAATCGCTATCGTTGTGAACAAGCAATACATCGTACTTTATCGCCACGGTAGCAATGAGGCAATCTGTACTCTTGCGGATTGTAACCCCTTTTTTACGCAAATCAAAGTAAAGTTTAGCTGCTGCTACCGAAATATCTAACCAATTAGGCATCAATATCATGTATGCTTCCAAAATGGTTTTTGTACGAATAAAATCTTGTTCTGTTCGTAATCCTTGTAATATTTCCTGCACAATTGTAGGCGTAAGCCATACCGAGGAAGGAGTATTTTGGATGTATCTGTCCAACATCAAAGCTCTGTTGGATTGGGTGTCATTGAAAAATTCTACCCAAACAGAAGTATCAAATATAGCAGGCTCCATCAGTCAAGGCGCATTTCATCCAAGTCTCCCTGCCAGATTTTAGAGCCTTTGAGTGAGAGTGCTTGCTGCTGACGCAACAACCGAAGATAGGCTTCAAGAGCTTTGTCTATTAATTCCCTTTTACTCCTAAAAGGCTCAATATCCATGATTTGGGCCAGTTTTTCGGGGTCTATGGCGATATTGGTAGTCATTCTGTTATTTTTTTGTACAAAAATAACACTTTCTTTGTACAAAACACACAACAGCCAACCCCCTAACAGGACAATTACACTAAAATACCAAAAAAAATGCCTCGTTAGTGGCTAAATATTGCGGCGCCGCTCGTGCAGTAGAAAATCTAAGAAGTGGCGGTCACATTTCCAACAGTGTATAGACCACGTTAGCGGTATAAGTATTGACCGGTACTAGCACCGACAGCCCTCTGATTTCGTATTGAAGCGGTACGTCGCTGCGATTGCGCGTGCCTGTAAAAAGCGTTTGGGTGCTGTTTTGAAGTTGGATGTAGGCCGAAGTACCCGACGGCGTAATGACACAGCCGCCGCCCGAGCAGTTGCCATCGCCCGTTTTGCGAACCCATATTGAGAGGTTGCTGTGCCAAAACAAATCTTGTTTTTGGACCACCACCGTCCAAGATGGCAGCGGATTGACCCCCGTAATCGTCGCCAACGATTGACTCGTGGCACTTGTCAAGTGACTGCCATAATTTTGCCCCGCTTCCGATAACAGCCCTGCCGCCGAACTACTCCAACTACCACTGACACTGACAGATGCGCCACCCTGCGCTGCCGCCCCAAGAGGCAGTAAATAGCCAATGAAGAGTACGTATTTGAAAAACGTTTTCATAAATCCACAAAGGTAAATGTGATGGTGAGAGCCGATGAGAGGTCGTGTTTGAGTTGGGCAAAATTCTGAATTTCGAGCGCGTATTGGAGATGATAGCCGTTGCCCGTGCCGTCGCCGGTGTAAGCCCCACCGATACTACTCACGATGGTTTGGGGAGCAGCACTTAGCAAAATACTCGCGCCGCCGCCACCCAACGCCCCCGCACCCCCACCCGCGTAAGGCGCGAGTGCAAGCCTCAAGCCCAAACCCGCAGGAACGCTACCTGCCCCGATTTGAGCCGTAATGTAGCGACCTCCCCCGCTCTCTATGGTTGACGAAAAATTGAGCCACTTGCTATTGTCACTACTGACTGTCAGACTATTGCCTGCTTCAGAGGGCGCATGGAGCGGAAGCGAAATCCCCGCGCTGCTGGGGGCTAAGTCGAGCAGGGCTACCGTGGGCAAGCTCACGTTTACGCCCACCGACGCGCTGCTTTGCGCCCAAGCACACGCCTTGACCAACAGCAAAACACAAAGCCATCGTGCCGTTTTCATTTGGAAGAGATTAAAATGGGTTTGTCAGAAAAACGAATATTGCGCTCTATGGGCTTGACCGTAAACGTCACCTGCTGCGACTGCTCGGCCACCACTGTCAGCACTTTTTTGGGTTGGACAATCGTAAATTTTCCGTCTTTGCCCAGTAGCGTGGCCGAAAGTTGCCATTCACCAGGCAAAATTTCTTTGAACGAAAACTGGCCGTTTTCGTCGGGCAGGGTCAAAAAAGACTCGCGGCCATTGTGCAGTTTGAGCATGATTTCGGGTTTGGTTTGCGTTGTTTCTTTCGCCCCGATTTGGGTTGATTTTTCGACTACAATCTTGCCCGCTATCGCGCCCGATTTGGCAAAAGGAATCTCTATTTTCAACGCACTATCGGGCTTGATGGTTACTTCCATTGGCACTTGTACGGTGGGTACAGTACCCATACCGATAGACGACCGCAGCAAATTGAGGGTGTATTTGTTGGGCAAAATATTGTTGATTACAAAGCCCCCGTTGGCATCGGTCAGGTAGCGTTCATTGCCTAACTGCACCAGTACCCCACTTTTTTTGACGTTGCTGCTGCCCGTGATTTGTCCTTTGATACTGCCCAAATTTTTGTATTTGGCAACGGGAATATTGAGCAAATACCGATAGCGAAGCGACAGAATGAGGTTGTTTTGCGCCAAAAACCCTGGAATGTAGGTCTGCGTACCAATCAAACTCAACTGATGCTGCCCCAACCGAAGGGTGGATTGCAGGTCGAAAAAATTGCGCCGCTCGATGAGTTCGTCGGGGGCGAAGTTGTTGCGATAGGTGAGGTTGAAATCCAAAACCTTCCGAATCCGATATTTGACCGTACCCCCGTAAAAAAAATACTGCGAAGGCTCGTTGGTGGTAGAATATTTGGCCGTGTTGAGGTACTCGGCGTTGCCCCCCATCGAAAACGATTGGGTGATTTTGAACTCATTTTGAAACATATAACGACTCGAAAAACGCCTTTCGGCTTTGTCGGGCGACACCAAAAGATTGTGGGTGTAGCCATACTGTCCATCGAGCCAGAGGTTGTACGAATCGGTTTGATAAAAATACATCAGGCGAGCGTAGTTTTCTTTGAAATGAAACTTCTTGGTTTGTTGGCGGTCTTCTTTGTATTGGTGCGTGACATTCAGCACAATACGACTACGGCGGTTGGCGCGATAGGTCAGTTCGGCGGTATTGTTTTTGTAATAAGGTGATGCGTTGAGTACCAACAAATCTAAACTCGGATTGAGGCGGTTGTAATTGTTGATGATAGCGGCTGTTAGTTTTGGTAAAACGTTGTAATACAGGGCATTGTTGAGCAGCCACCCGTTGTTATAAAACCCGTAGTAATGCTTGCCCGCATAAACGAGGTTGTTGCTTCCTCGGAATCTTTCGCCGTTATAGATGACATTGCTAAACGCTCCAAAGTCCACCTTTCCGTTGGCCTGATTGACGGCCATTTCGTTTTCCATTTCAAGTTTTTCGGTTTTTATCAACGACGTACCGCC
>JALOLW010000219.1 GCA_025455795.1 Spirosomataceae bacterium | reverse complement strand
CATCCGGAATGACTTCAAAACGCCAAGTGAAAAAATGACTTTTGCCCAAAAAGTCCAGCAAAAAATCATTGACATCACCCAAGCCTCCCAGCAAACAGCCCGAAAACCCGAGCCGCCCAAGCCTACGATGTATCGGATGTCTGATACCACGGTGACGCTCAAAACCTTGGCCGACCAGTACCTCCAAAACCTGACAGGATACAATATTTGGGCGAGTCGGCGGCATTATTTGGGGGTGCGGTCGGTACAACGAGGACAAGGCTACGAGATTCTTGAACAACACACCAAAAAATACGGTACGCATCGCATCACCGTCAGTCGGGTCGAAAAAGGAAAATACCATATCGCCTGTACTTGCAACCAAGAATCTCTCTACCCGCTTTGCGAGCATAAATTGGGCGTATTGCTATGGATGCAGCAGCAGCGTGGCCAATACGCACTCGAACTGCTACGAAACTTAGACGACGAGAAAAACCAGCTTTTGGCCGAATTTGGCTATACCGTCAAAGAAAATCTCATCGGGAAGTTTGATTTTAAGTTCAATCACAACGGTGATTTAGAACTGATTAAACTTGACAAAAGTATTCAACCTATCAAAGGCGTGCTGTGGGACAGTATGTTCAAAAATACCTTACCCGTCAAACTCGCTACGCCCTTTGTGCCTGCCGAAAACTTCAAAGAAAAGCCCGTCTATGTCTATCTCATCGAAGGACTCAAAGCCAACGAGCC
The DNA here is from genome assembly GCA_025455795.1 of Spirosomataceae bacterium. Classification (GTDB taxonomy): domain Bacteria; phylum Bacteroidota; class Bacteroidia; order Cytophagales; family Spirosomataceae; genus Runella. The sequence goes on along the minus strand of JALOLW010000219.1, from coordinate 6,214 downwards.
GCCTTTTGTGAAAGTAGAATTGTGCAAGGCGACTTTGGGAGTACGGTCGGGCAAACTCACCAACGTCGGGCGGATAGGTTGGCAAGACAAAGATCGTCCCGCCGCCGATGCCACCGACTTAGAAATTATCAATACCAGCCGTTTGTTGGGCGCAGACTACATCAACGAAGCCCTGCGGCAGCGCGATTTCAAGATTTCTACTTCTTCTTGGAATGTCCGCTACTCTACCGAAGCCGTAGATGCCGCTATTGAGATGACGGGTAAAGTCTTGGAAAAACTCTTCCCGCTGCTCTCTGACCGCTACGTGCGCCTCAACGCCAAAACTGACGCCTACAACACGGGCAAAGACATCAAAGTAAGCAGCGAACCGCTCGATTTGCACTTCAAACTCTCGCGTACCACGGAAGAAACGGTCCTCGAAGCCTTTGTCAAACACGGAGAAGAAGAACCGATACCGTTTGGAAAATTGCAAAACTTACCTACGGTTTGGATCACACTTCTGCCCAACGATACCCTGGCACGTTTTCGTACGGTGGCGGGGGCCAAAGTAGCCCGTCATTTTTTTGAGTTAGGGGGGGCGATTCGCCTGCGTAGCGTGCGCGACGACTCCTTCTTCAACGGTTTTGTGGTGCCGTTGGCCAACCAGTTTTCGCTGGAATTTGACAAAAATCAACAAATCAGCCAATCGGAACTCGAATGGCGCGAAGGGCGTGTGTATCTCAAAGAAGCCGACGACAACCTGCTCATCGTGCCAGCCTTTGTGTATAGCAGCGACGAAGAAGACGAAATCGAACTGCCGCGCGATTTTCGGCAAGCCCGCATCAACGCTTTCGACAACACGGTGCAAATCCAACGCCGCGATACCGACGCCGAGCAAGTATTTGTGCAGTTTTTGCAAAGCCTTCACCCTGCTTTTGAGTATCAATCTGACGAATATTTTTACTTACCCGCCGACCAAGTGCTGGAAAACGGCTGGTTATTTCAATTTTACGAAGCCCTCAACCACAACGGTACAAAGCTGTTTGGCTTTAATTCCCTCAAAAAATTCAAGTACAATCCCAACAAGGCTTCTTTCAAAATCCGCAACTCGTCGGGCATTGATTGGTTTGATTTGCAGGTTGAAATTTCTTTTGGTGACCAATCCGTGGCCTTGGCCGACGTCCGGAAAGCCATTCTGAAAAAACAAAACTACGTCGAACTCAAAGATGGCTCTTACGGAATGTTGCCCGAAGAGTGGATAGCCCAGTACGCGCAGTTGTTTAGGTTTGCCAAAGTAGATGACAAAAAAGGCACACTCCGCCTTTCTAAGCAGCATTTTACGATTTTGGAGCGTTACAAGGAGTTTATTGAAAACCCTCAACTTATCAAAGAACTCGATGAAAAGCGGAACAAACTGCTTAATTTTACTGAAATTAAAAAAGTAAAACTCCCCAAAAACGTCAAAGCCCAACTACGTCCGTACCAAGAAGAAGGCTATAAATGGCTCAATTTCTTGGACGAATTTGGCTGGGGTGGCTGCCTCGCCGACGATATGGGCCTCGGCAAAACCCTCCAAATGCTGACGTTTTTGCAGGAAATGAAAAACCGAAAGCCCAAAGGAGTGCATTTAGTAGTCGTTCCCAAAACGCTGATATTCAACTGGCAAGCCGAAGCTACCAAGTTCTGCCCTGACTTGCGCCTGTACGTACACGGAGGCCCGCAGAGGGTGAAGAATACCCGTGTTTTTGAGGATTATGACATCGTGCTAACTACCTACGGCACAGCGCGTTCGGACGTAGAGTTGCTGGGTAAATTTAAGTTTCACTACATTATTTTGGACGAATCACAGGCCATCAAAAACCCCGATTCGATGGTGAGCAAAGCCGTCAAACTGCTCAACGCCCAAAACCGCTTGGTGATGACGGGTACGCCCGTCGAAAACAATACCTTCGACTTGTACTCGCAGTTGGACTTTTTGAACCCTGGCTTTTTGGGACACGAAGATTTTTTTCGTACCGAGTACGCCACGCCCATTGACAAGTACCAAGACAAGAACCGCGCCGCCGAATTGCGCCGTTTGATATATCCGTTTATGCTCAAACGAACCAAAGAAGAGGTAGCCAAAGACTTGCCCGAAAAAACCGAAATGGTGCTGTACTGCGAAATGGACAAACGCCAACGCAAAGTCTATGAAGCCATGCGCGACAAATACCGCGACCTCATCGCGGGTAGAATGGCCGAAGTGGGGCGCGAGCAGGCGGCATTTTTGATTTTGGAAGGGCTGCTCAAACTCCGTCAAATCTGCGACTCACCAGCACTGCTCTCCGACGATGAAGACTACGGAACAGAATCGGTGAAGCTCGACGAAATCGTGCGCGAAATCGAAGAGAATGCGTCACACCACAAGATTGTGATTTTCAGTCAGTTTTTGAAAATGCTCGACCTTATCAAAGCCAAACTCGAGCGCGACCGCATCCCGTATGAGTACCTCGACGGCCAAACCCAAGACCGCGCCGAGCGCGTCAATCGTTTTCAAGGCGACCAAGAGTGTCGGGTGTTTTTGATGAGTCTCAAAGCGGGTGGGGTGGGCTTGAATCTCACCGAAGCCGACTACGTCTATCTCGTGGACCCGTGGTGGAACCCCGCCGTGGAGCAGCAAGCCATAGACCGCGTGCATCGCATCGGACAAACGAAGCGGGTTTTTGCGTACCGAATGATTTGTAAAGATACTATCGAAGAAAAAATCATACAGCTTCAAGACCGTAAACGCGCCCTGGCCGACGACCTCATTTCAACCGAAGCGGGCTTTCTCAAAAAACTGACCAAAGACGATATTATGGGGCTGTTTAGTTAGGCTCACTACTCTGCCGCTATGATTGCTTCGAGGTTGGCGGGTGAGTAGAAGACTGATTTGAGGGTTTTGTTGTCGGCGGTGCGATAAACGAGGTACTTGCCGTTGTCTTCTTTGTAGTAGCACGCCACGCCCTGTGCCTCAAAATGTCGGAGGGTAGCTTCGGCTTCTTCGGTGGTGTTACAGGCTTTGCTCATGTTGGAGCGTTGGACTTCGTCAAACAGTGCGCGGAATTTTTCGCCCAACCCAAACTCCAACACCGCGCCCGAAAGTACGTACTGAATGTCGGCGAGGGCATCGGCTACGCTTACAATGTCTTTTTCCAAAATCGCCACTTCGAGTTCTTTGAGTTCTTCGGCAATTAGGGCCACACGCAGTCGGCAGCGGTCTTCGGAAGGAATTTGGGGTGTTTCGAGAATGGGGTGCTTGAAAGTACGGTGAAAATCAGCTACTTGGTTGAGGCAGTCGAGCGTTTGCATAAAATGGGAAAAAATAAAAAATGAATGATGCTCAAAAGTACGAAAATTTGAACGAAAAAATCCCGAAACGGGTCGTCTATTTGACCTCGTTTCGGGATTTGTCACGCTAATAACCATTAACTGATAACCAATAACTTAGGTCCTACCGCATCAATTCATCAAAAGTCAGACTCACATAGTACAAGCCCCCGACACGCGCCAAGCCGTAGCCTTGGGCGTAGTATTTGTTGAGAAGATTCGAGCCACCGATTTTGAGCATAGACTTCATTTTGGGGAGTTTGAAACTCACTTGTCCGTCCAAACTCGTCCACGAAGGCAGCCAAATATCACCCGCCGTAGTGCCTTGCTCTACCCACATTTGGTCGGTCCAGCGGTAGGTGAGGTTGAAGCCCATTGTTTTGGTGAGTTTAGGATTGCCAAAAGTGATGTTATAGCGATTTTCGGGCGAGATAAAGAAGTTACGACCCGCATCCGACACGTCGGGGTCGCTCATGCGCCGCTTCACGATTTCATCGCCCGCGCGATTTTTGACTACATTGCCTTGCGCGTCACGCAGTGTGATTTTGCCCACCTGACGCACGTAGTTGCCGCTGATGGTAAAACCTTTGCCAAATACATAATCGGCACCTGCACCCCAACCGTTTACAAAAATCTCGTTGAAATTGTTGAAATTGACTTGGAAAGTGCGGAATGTGGCAGGGTTGCGGAGTTCGGCGATTTGCCCTGTCAAAGGCTGACGCATGTTTTGGGCGGCAATAAAGTCACTGTACGTGCTGCTAAACACAAATGCGTCCAAAAACAATTTGTTGTTAATCAATGCTTTGTAGCCCAATTCCCACGTTTTGATTTTTTCGGTGGTGAAGTTATTGGGGTTGTAAGCGCGTTCTTTAAGTTGGGTTTCGGTGATGCGCCCTGCTACAAAATCGTTCACGTCGTTTTCCAAGTAAGCTGGGTTGGAAAATAAATTAGCTGCTTGGGCAGCTGCGACCGAACCACCCACTTCTCCGGGCTGACCAGCAGGCGGTGATGCCAACAACTGTCCAGGGGATGGGTTGCGGAAGGCACTTTGCCAAGAAGCGCGGAAATTGTGCGCCCCCGCACTCAATACCACCGACGCGCGCGGGGTCAAACCGCCTTTGAAATACTCGTTTTTGTCGTAGCGCATCGCCACGGTGGGCTTCAAACTGGCGTTGCTGCCGATTTTGATGTCTTTGGAGGCTTGGGCATATGCACCGTACTCCATGATAGTGTATTCAGTTCCATCGGCGCGGCGAGGGAAAGCAGTTCCCCCCGACTCCAACGCAAACCGACGAATACTACCACCCATGACCAGTTCCATCCACGAGATTTCGTTTTTGAAATTGTACATTCCTTCGTAGTGATACATCTTGGAATTGTCGCGGAAACGGCGACCGGGGATGTTGAGGGCATTGACGGTCTGATTGGTCCAAGTACCTGCTACTAAGTCGCGTACTTCGCCAAAACGGAACGAATCGGGCGCGAGACGACCCGCATCAGCAGTAGCGCGGGCTTGGCCGATATTGCCGCCGTTGGCCGCAAAAGCCGTAGCAAAGTCAGTAGCCCAAGTGGCAAGCGGTTTCCATGAGTTGTTGATGGCCACGGCGACTTGTCCGATGTTCCAACCTTCGGCTTGCTGCTGGGTCATGTACGCCCGCAAGAAGAAATTGTCACCTCGGAGTTCGGCTTTGTATTGATTGCGGCGATAATCGGGGAAATACTCTCTAAAACCAGCGGTACGGATAAAATTGCCGTTGCCATAATACCAACCCAACGACGCCTCAATTTTGTCGGTGACTTTGTAGTGCAGTGAAACGTTGGCGCGGTTGTTGAATACCCGTCCGTCGTTGCCCAAAATATCAATTTCACGGTAGCCTGTGCGCGTCACGAGCTTGCCCGCGAGGGCGGCGTTGGCAAAATTGGCAGGATAGCGGTTGGCACTTGCGTTGTTGAAATCATCACCGTAAATATTCACCCCGTCGTATTGCAGATTGGTGTTGGGGTCGTTGTTGGCAACGTAGCCTACGCCAGTAGCGAGGTTGTTGCGGTTGGCGTCGCGGGTGAAAAATCCATCGCGGCCACGGTGTAAGCGGTCGTTGTAGTCGTCGGCGATGAAGTCTGTGCCTGCCAAACGCTGAAAACTGGCTTTGAACGCGAAGCGGTCGCCCAGTTGCTCGGCGTAGCGAACGGCTACGTCCATGTAGGGCTTGGCTCCTACCGACGAGCCGACGTTGTTCATACCCACTTTCATTTGGGCACTCAATCCTTGAAATTCAAAGGGGTTTTTGGATTTGGTCAGCATCAAACCTTGTAGCGCGTCGGGGCCGTACAATGCCGAAGCCGCGCCGGGAATGATTTCGATGCTTTCTACATCCAAATCTGAAATGCCAGCAACCGTACCAAAACCAAAGCCGAGGCCCGGAGAGCGGTTGTCCATGCCGTCGGTGAGTTGGACAAAACGGTTGTTGTTGTTGGCCCCAAAACCCCTCATGTTCACCGATTTAAACGAAAGACTTTGGGTCATCAAATCCACGCCTTTGACGTTTTGGAGCGCGTCGAAAGGCGTAGCAGCGGGTGACTGTTGAAATTGTCTTGCGCCCAATTTCTCAATACTCACAGGCGACTTGGTCAGGCTTTCCTCGACACGGTTACCAGTCACGGTTACTTCGGAGAGCGTTCCGATGTCTTCGCTCAATTTGACTTCTACCGCGCTACCGTTGGCAGTTACTTCGGTGGTTTTGAATCCTATCAAACTCACCCGTAGCGTAACGGGCAGAGAAGTGTTGGTTTTAATGTATCAATCTGGGGGAAAATCCCTCGCCTTTAGGCGAAGACTTCAGTTTTACTATCTTTGTATCTATAATAGAGGCAGATGCAAAATTATAGA
>JALOLW010000218.1 GCA_025455795.1 Spirosomataceae bacterium | reverse complement strand
TGCAAACCTGCCGCAAAGCAATCAATAAACCCTTCTTGCTGGACCCCCCCCCCCTGCGAGAGGCGAGTAGCGGGCTTTTGACAACCCAAAAAAGAGAACAAGACGACGACAAGAAGATTTTTTTTCATAATTTTTGGCATAAAAAGACGATTCATTATTCACTCATTCACTCACTCACTCCACCGCCACCGACTCGTCCAGAAAACATTCTACCACGTAGCGAATGGATTGGTAGGAGTTGTCGAGGGCTTGACGCATGGCAGGTTCGGAGAGCCATTCGAGTTTTTCGATGTCTTCCTCGTATTGTGGGGTCATTTTGCGGTCGTCGGTGCAGCGCATCCAGTACCATTTGGTGCGTTTGAGGGTTCGTTGGCCGCTTTGTGAGTACGTGTGCCATGTTGTACAAATTTTTTCGACGAGTTCGGCTTTTACGCCTGTTTCTTCTTCTACTTCGCGCAAAGCCGCTTTCTTTGACTTTTCTTTGACTTTTCACCGTCGTCGAGTTTTCCTTTGGGCAAGTCCCACACGCCCCGCCGAAACATCAGCAGAAACCGCTCGTTTTTGGTCACTACACCACCCGCCGCTTTTACCACTGTGTATAGTTTTTTGATGCGTTTTTCGATGGCCTCTTTGTCTTTGGGAATCACACTGACCGCCTGTAAATCAGCGAGTTCAAAGTTTTCAAGGAAATGAAGTAATTTTTCGACGGTAATGGGCGTCACGTTGAGCAGCAGCACTTGGCCTTTGAGGTGAGCCACTTTGAGCATTTCTGTCTGCGTGTCTATTGTTTTGTCAAATTTTGAGAAAAAAGAAAACGGGCGAGATGCTTTGTTGTCCAAAATTTTGATGGGGCGGTCTTTGATAAAAATAATCATCGTGCGGGGGTAAAAACAGTTGATAATGCAAAATTAGCAAATGCCTTTGTTTTGGATAGTAAATAGTTTTGATAATTTTGCATTTGTATCAACCAACTTCTCATTCGTGGAACTACTCATTATTGTTCTACTCGTTATCATCAACGGAATTTTTTCAATGTCGGAGATTGCGCTTGTATCCTCGCGCAAGTCCAAGTTAGAAACCGCCGCCCGTAACGGAGACCGTCAAGCGCAACACGCGCTTGAACTGTCCAACTCCCCCAATCGCTTTCTTTCAACCGTCCAAATCGGTATCACGCTCATTGGTATTCTCAACGGGGTGTACAGTGGTGAGCGCATTACCGAAGATTTTCAGGCGTTTGTGGAGCGGTTTGAATTGCTCAAGCCCTACTCGCGCACCATCGCCGTGGGAGGTGTGGTATTGTTTGTGACGTACTTATCTTTGGTGCTGGGCGAATTGGTCCCCAAGCGAATCGGCATGTCCAACCCCGAGGGCATTGCCAAATTCATGGCGACCCCGATGAATTGGCTCTCCAATCTCACCGCGCCCTTTATATGGCTGTTGGCGCAGTCAAGCGATTTGATTATCAAAGTATTGCGTATTAAGCCCCGCGACCAGTCACTCACCGAAGACGAAATCAAAACCATCATCCAAGAGGGAACGTCGGGGGGCGTTATTGATGAGATTGAACAAGAAATCGTGGAGAATGTATTTCACCTCGGCGACCGTAAAATCACGTCGTTGATGACCAACCGCCAGGAAGTCGTATGGCTCGATGCGTCTGACGAACCAGACGAAAACCGCGTCAAAATCATGGACACCAAGCACTCAGTCTATCCGTTGTGCAACGACGGCGTGGACAACATTGTGGGTTTGATTTACGTCAAGGATTTGTTGGGGCAAGATTTGGACGCTCACCTCAGAAACTTGGAGGCTATTGCCCGTGAGCCGCTTTACATTCCCGAGAATAATAAAGCCTACCAAGCCCTCGAAAAATTCAAAGAGAGCAGGGTGCATTTTGGGATTATTGTGGATGAATACGGTGCCATGCTCGGCATCGCTACCCTCAACGACATCATGGACGCGCTCGTGGGGGATTTGTCCGAAACCGACGAGTTCAACTACGACATCGTAGAGCGCGAAGACGGTAGCTTTTTGGTAGATGCTCAACTACCGTGGGAAGATTTTCTTAATCACTTTGACATCGAAGTACAGCACAAAAAAGAACTAATTGGTTTCAATACCCTCGGCGGCTTCGCGCTTCACATCCTCAAAGACATCCCCGATACGGGCGAGCATTTTATGTGGCAGGATTTCAGGTTTGAAATCATTGACATGGACAAAAGCCGCATTGACAAAATGCTCGTCCAGAAAATAGATAAGGGCGGATTGGATGACGACGAATAATAAACTTTGCAAAATTTTGCAAACGTTAAATGATTTCTAAGTGTTCCTTGCGATAAGGATTCAGAAACGTGTCGGTAGGTTTATAGTTAGAAACCAGCGTGTGAGCTTCGCAAATATCACAAATCTTGAAGTTTTCTACGTGGCCAAACTTCTCATTGATAGGGCATAACGCTACTTTTTTAGAAACCTGCATCATTTTTTGTTTGAGTTTGGCTTCTTCGTAAGTCCGCAGGGTGATGCCCTGCTCGGGGTGTATGCCATTGAAGCCCATGATGTACAAATCAGGACGCAAATAGTCCAATTGACGCATCACTTCGGTGCCTGTCGTAATCTGATAACGCTTGTGGTAGTTGCCCCCCAGCAGCAGTGTTTCGACTTTGGTGTGTTCAGAAAGAACTTCACAAATCGAGGGGCTGTTGGTGATGATGGTCAATTCGGCATTTTTGGGTAACTGTTCGGCAATGTGAAAATTAGTAGTACCGCCGTCAAGTAAGACAATACGCTGATTGTCAAAGAGTTTTATGGCTTTCTTGGTCAGTTGGCTCAGTTCTCTGTTATCAGCTCCAAAACCTTGGGTAGTCCTAAACGATAGGTAAGAATTGCTGACGATGCCCCCGTGTACTTTTTTGAGAAGCCCCTTGTCTTCCAGCTCTATCACGTCGCGCCGGATGCTGTCATACGACACGTTGAGCAACTGACTCAAATCCACTAAATTGATTTTTTGGTCACGGTTTAGCTTTTCTATGATGAGTTTTTGGCGTTCTTCTTTTATCATTAGGTTAAGAATTTTGAGGCTAAAAAAATATTTTGCAAAAAAATGCAAAAAAAAGTTGCAACAAAACAAAAAGTTTGCATATTTTTGCAAAGCAATTCCCGCTTGACCTATGTGATCTTAATACTGAAAAGTCCCTCGCACTACCTTAGGGGTTTGAGTAGTGGCGAGGGCTTTTCATGTTTAATGACTACTCCCGCCCAATACTTCCGTTGAATTTGCTTCTTTTTCTTTTGGCTTCATCACGAGTTCTCTCACCAACGATGGGTGTGAGTACGAAATCAAATGACCTGCTTCGGGCAACAGAATCAACTGTGCGTGCGTGATTTGCCGACGGGCGTATTCTAAATTGCTGGGATCGACAATCCAATCTTTGCCGCCTTGCACTACCGTGGTGGGTACGCGCAGGGTACTCCATTCTTTTTTTAGTTTTTCGAGTTCGTTGACGTGCGCAAACTTCTCAAAAGTAGCCACGTTGAGGCGCCGAGGAAGCCACATCCTCACAATCCACCATTTGGCAGGCGTCGAAAACCACCAAAATTTTTCTTTGGCGGGGTCTATGGCGGGGGCCAACATCACGAGTCGCTCAAACTGCGTAGGAGCAATCATCGCCATTTTGGCCGCGATGGGCGCCCCAAACGACCTGCCCAACAACACGCCTTTTTGACGAGAATGATTGAGTGAAAGGCCCAATAAAGCGGCTTTGGCGTGGGTTTCGATGGAGGTGACAAAACGCCGCTTTTTGTGTTTGGAATGATTGTAAGAAAGCCTATCCACGGCGATGATATGGAATTTTTGTTGCAAAAGCGAATCGTCCATCATGTTGAGGTAGCCGTACCAAGCACCGGGCGCACCGTGAACCAACAACAGCGGCGGCAGCGTGTCGGCTCCAATCGTAGCCGCAAATAGTTTCAAACTGTCGTTTTCGATGGTATAAAAGGTAGGCTTCACGGCGCGGTGGGCATAATGCGCGCTGATTTCTTTGTCGGATTTGCGCCAAGAACGAAAGCACGACGACAGCCCAACGCACACGCCAAACACACAGAGCAAAAAGGGGATTCGTTGCATGGAAATAAGAATGATTTTAGAAAAGACTCAGTTGCTGTTGTGATAATTCGGGGTAATTGAATGGTTGTAAAACGGCTGGCACATTCGTATTTGCCGCTTTTTGTCCAATCAATCGCCCGATAGTATAAGCCGACATTTCTTGTTCGGGAACGATAAGGGACGCTATATTTTCCAACGCAATGCCCGCAAGCCAATTGTGTTCAGCCTCTTTTTTTAGGATGAATGGCATCCGCTGTTTGGTGTTGTGGATACGAGCCATGAGCGGATTGGCCTCGGTGGTGACAATGCTAAAAGTATGCCAAATTTCGTCGGACTTTGTGGGATTTTGCCAAGTTTCCCACAAACCCGCCATCGAAAAGATAGGTTGGTCGGGCAAATGAATGAAGTAAGGGTACTTGTGCTTGTGAGCCGTCTGCCATTCAAAGAACCCTGTGGCGGGTATCAGACAACGCTGCGAAGCCGCCAACGCATACTTAAACGACGGTTTCTCGGAAAGTGTTTCGACGCGGGCGTTGAGTGTGTTGTTGCGTAGTTCGAGGGCTTCGGTTGTGGATTTGGCCCATCGTGGCACCAAGCCCCAGCGCATGGTTTGGAATTGTTGCGGCAAATTGGGCGTAATGACGGGCCATTCGGGAAACTCAAACCCACTGATGTGATGCACAGGTTTGCGGTCGGGGTCATTAAGTTTGGCTTTGTACCGACGTTCGAGGTCATCGGTAGTGGCAAGTAACGAAAGATTAAAACACATGGCGTAATAATTTTGGCTATTTTTGGCGGACGAACGGAACACGGAGAACGGATGAACGGAACACGGAGAACGGATGAATGGAACACGGACGAACGGAACACGGAGAAAAAATCTTTATTCCTCCTTTTTCCGTGTTCCTTCCTTGTTCCTTGTTCCGTCCATCCTTATTCCAAAAAAACTAAAAAAAATGAAATATAGACTACTGGGTAAATCTGGACTGCGCGTGTCGGAAATTTGCCTCGGCACGATGACCTTCGGCACCGAATGGGGCTGGGGGGCTGATAAGCACGAAAGTAAGAAAATTTTTGATGCTTATGCCAACGCGGGCGGCAATTTTTTGGACACGGCCAACCGCTACACGGAAGGCACTTCGGAGCGGTTTTTGGGGGAGTTTATTGCCTCAGACCGCGACCATTTTGTGGTAGCCACCAAGTACACCCTCAAAGACCGCGACGGCGACCCCAACTTTGCGGGCAACCACCGCAAAAACATGATTCGTTCTATCAACGAAAGCCTCAAACGTCTCAATACCGACTACATAGACTTATTTTGGGTGCATATGTGGGACTACACCACGCCCGTTGAGGAAGTGATGCGTGGCTTGGATGATTTGATAACCCAGGGCAAAGTTCACTACATAGGCATCTCCGATACGCCCGCGTGGGTGATTTCTCGGGCCAATATGCTTGCCGAACTGCGCGGGTGGAGTCAGTTTGTGGCGTTACAAATAGAATATTCACTGCTTCAACGCGGGGCAGAGCGCGATTTGCTCCCGATGGCGCAGACCTTGGACATGGCCGTGACACCCTGGGGCGTACTCGGCGGTGGCGCGTTGACGGGCAAATACCTGCGCGGTGAAACGGGGCGCGTACCCGAAAACAGCGCACGCCGCAGCGACCGTAGTACCGACATCGTGAGAGAGGTAGTGGAGATTGCCCAAGTGTTGGGCGTGACACCGTCGCAAGTGGCTATCAATTGGATAAGACAGCGCGTGGCCAACGTGATGCCTATCATCGGGTCGCGGCGCGTGGAGCAGTTGCAGTTTTCGTTGGGAAGTCTCGACCTGACCATTCCTGCCGAAATGATGACCCGCTTGGACGAAGTGAGTAAAATAGAACTTGGCTTCCCGCACGATTTCCTGTCATCGGAAGGGGTCAAACAGGTAGCTTTTGCTGGGATGCACAACCAAATCATCAATCACCGAGTTTAAATGAATAAAATGCCCATTTTCTTCAACACGACAACCAATATTGTAATGAAATCATTGACAATCCATTTGAAAAACCTCATTGTAGGGGTTACCGTTGGCGGTTTACTGTTTAGCTTGACGGCCTCGGCCCAAAGTTTGACCTGGAACCAAGAAATTTTTGATGCTTGGGTGAAATTGCGCGTGGGCGATGGCAAAAACAACGCAATTTGGTGGTGTCAGGGGGAAGTCTATTCGTATCCTTCGGGCAAGTTGGTGGCGCGTATGGAGGGCATTGACCACGGAACGGTACTAAAAGTAGCCAAAGATAGCGTGATTCAACTCAACCGCAAGACGTTTACGTACCACGATTTGACAACCAACGAAATCATTACCGAAGGCAACGGGCAGAAGTTGGAGCCTATTGCGTACAATTATCAAAAAATCACTTACGCCCTGCGCGACGGGAAGCTACGTACTTGGGTAGAGCAGGGGGCAGGACCCAGACTGAGCAAGATGGGGCCGGGAGAGAGCATCACAGTCCGCAAAACGGGCAATACTTACATTTGGACGGCTCCCGTATTTTTGGATTTTACGACCCCGAGAGGTCGCTATGAGGCTTACGAGAATTATGATTTCTTCTTTACGCCATCGCTCAAAACCACCAAAGAAAAGTACCAGCTTACGTGGGAACGCTACGGCGATTTGCCCGCCGCGATTGGTGGAGGCAAAGGCATCATTCACTTGGTATGCTACCGTGTAGATACAATGGACGATTTGCCTTCGGAAGTATTCAAGCGTTATCTCAAAGAAAAAGCCCCGCTGTGGCTCAACCCTCCCAAAGATTTAAAAGAAATCGCAGAAATGCAGAAGTGATTCTGCTTCAACTATTATTTGTCATAGATTTGAGATATGGCCAGAACCTTTCCAGTTTGAAGAGAAATTAGTTGTAAAAAAAAGCGATAGAATTTGAATTTTCGGCACTTTATGATTTTACTTGCAAGCTGTAATTTTGTTTCAAAAACGATATGACATTAATAGAAGACCTTAGTGACCTGCTACCGATAGACTACCCGTTTGAATTAAAAGAGGTAGCCAAAGACGATATAACCTTACGGGTAAATATCATTTTGTCAGTATCAGAAGGTGCTCTTCCTTCCAATTGCCGTATTCATAGCTACTATGAGCGAGAATGGGAGCATCTCAAATTATTTCAATATCGCAGTTTTATCAAGTGTAAAATACCTATTTATCAGGATAGAACCACAGGTAAACTGACAAAACCTACTATATCATTCTCACGCGATTATTCAAAATTCACTTTATTGTATGAAGCAGAGGTAATGCGATTGATGCATATACACAATTGCTTCTCGACTGTAGCTACGCAATTAGG
>JALOLW010000217.1 GCA_025455795.1 Spirosomataceae bacterium | reverse complement strand
AAGTTCTTGGATGGTCGCTACATGATGTACGCAGGTGACGCCGACCGCACAGCGGGTGCATCGGAAGTAAACGCCAGTGATTTGAGTCGCTGGACCAGAGACAACGGTAAGTTTGGGCTCTATCTGCCTGCCGATTTCAATTTGGACGGGGAAGTAAACGCCCTTGATAAAATCGTATGGACCATCAACAACGGGCTATTCAGTGCCGTCAAATTTTGAAATGATTAATCCGAAACAAAATGAATAAATTTTTTTGTAAAATATTGATATTGTGCTTATTGAGTCAGAAGGTGTGGACGCAAGCCACGCCGAAAGTGGTCATGCACGAACCCGACGAAAACGGCTATCCGCAAGGATATACCCCTGCCGCTAAGCTCGGTACTTTTGATTTGAACAGTACTGCTCCCAACGAACCTTTCAGGCATCTTTATAAAGTATTTACCCCGCAAAAAGTGGTGTGGGACGACATCAGCGATTTCAGAGATTATGGTTTTCGGGCGTTTTTTGGTGAAATGGGAGACGGAATGCCCAAAGAAAATCGTTATCTGGACATCAATGAAGGCACATTTAGGGACGAAATCACCATAGATGGAGAATCCATCGGCAAAAATCCTATTTATCTCCCCGACCCTAACCGCGACGTGTCGGCGCAAGGTCGCAGTTTTGCTGGGGTCAATGGTCCCTCAGCTACTATCACAATTGACAACGTAGATGAAAGTGCCAAATTCAACCCATTTCTCCTCACCGAGCAAGAAATAGACCGCCGTGCTAAGGCCGCTGCCCCCAAAGAGTATGGCTATATTCGGTGGGATATTGAGGCCATTCCCCTCAACGACTTCAATCGTACCATTAAAGGACGACAAGTATGGGAAAAAGGCAAGTACCGCCACCAAAATAACGGAGGCACCGACCCTTTTTTCAGAACAATGGACGACAAACAATTTTATGACTACACCCAGGAACGGTGGAGTTATATTTACACAGAGTTGGTTTATAAAACAAAACTGTATAGCGGCTCTAAGGTATGGCTCTACAGTTGGGGGCCTGGTGGGCAATTAGACCCCAGTGTATTTCCGCAATTTGACGAAGATGGTTCCCTGTCTGTATGGTGGAAAAATCCGAATGGCTTTTGGAAAATAAAAAATAGGTTCAACAATCGAGCCGTTGCTGATGAATACTCGTACTTTGAAGCCCCAGATTTGATTCAGTATTATGGTATTTGGAGCGTGTTACAATTTGATGCCGTCAATAATTTTTGGGCCAATACGGGTCTCATTCGGTTGAAAACATCCCCCCAATCCACGACCACAGCGGGCGTCCCCACCCGCTATCACCTCACCGATATAGGCAGCGATCCCAACACTGGCAACCGCCGCGTAAGGGTATCGCTTCACGCGCAGGATGGTAGTCGTCGGGCCGCTGACAAAGTCTATCGTGTTGTATTTCAACACTATATGGGCAATACGGAGATAGATATTCCCAAGGGTGCGACCAGCATAGACTTAAACACAACATCTCCCAAATCCACTTGGGTATCAGATGATTTTTTTATGGCCATTGCGTGGAATACCATCTACGTCAATCGCTACCATGAGCCTACCAAATTGGGTTTTATCAATTGGGAGCCTACGCCCAGGACGTTTCTCAACAGCCGATATGCGCTCAGTACCACTGACTTATTTGAACAACCTTTCCACGATGCCATCGTGGGATTTGCCAATCTCCAAAACTGTGGGGTTGTCACTTGGGATGCTAACACCGTAGGCAAAGTCAATCCAATGGTGAGAGAAAACGTGATTTTGGCGCAGAAAAAAATTGCTCCCTACAAAAATCACATCGAAAATCAAACGCCTGTTTGGGCCGACATCAGTCTCGACGACGGCCAAACGTGGCTACTCGGAGGCTTTCCCAGCGCGCCGTTTCAGGAGCGGTATAACGGTTGGTGGATGAAGAATCTGTGGGAATTGGGAATGCCCTTTCCGATGTTTATGCTGTCTTACAACGCGCAGTCGAAAACTGTGTTGGTAGGACATCTGATGGGCAATTTTCCTACGGGACAGTTTGACTATAAAATCCGCGTCAAAATACCCAACTCTACCGAAACCCGCAGTTTCAATCTTTCTTCTTCCAAAGAGTTCAAGTATTCGCTGTTTCAGCTTTGAGGGCTTACTTCACTTCTTCTACGATTGAGCTGCTCAGGCGGAGGAGTTCGATTTCGGTGATTTTGACGTTGAAAGCGGCCTCAATCAAGCGCGATTCGGTAGCGACGGCGTTGCGCTGGGCTTCTCTAAACTCAATGGCGGTAGAGTTGCCAACCCGATAACGCTCAAACGCCAAATCCACGTTTTGACGGGCGATTTTGAGGTTTTTCTCCTCAAAACCAAAGAGTTGAATGCTATTTTGGTAGGTAATGTAGGTACGTTCCAAAAACGACAGCAACTGGTTTTTGAGTTCACCTTCTTGGTACTCAGCAATGTACGTGTTGATTTTGGCGTTTTGCTCCCGTCGTCGCTGATTGAAGCCATCAAAAATAGGCATGGTAAGGCGCGCGCCATAATTGAGCGACCCCGTGCGACTGCTTTTGATACCAAAGCCCGCTTCGTTGTTGATGGTATTGTACTGATAGCCTCCGAGCAAATCCACTTGGGGTAGGCGCGTGGCGCGAGCCTCGCGTTCTGCGATAGCCGTGATTCGGCGGTTTTGATTGGCAGCCACCAAATTGGGGTTTTGACTCATCAGCCTTTCTTGAAGGGCGGCCAGTTGCATATCAGTCCGAAAAACAATAGTGTCAGGAACGCTGAAATCAGCCCCAAAATCTCTCAACATCAAGGTGTTAAGATTTACTTTCGCATTTTTGAGGAGTTGCTCTTGGGCTACGACTGCCGCTTGGTCGGCGTTGAAGTCCACCTGTGCCGCCAAATACTCCGACTTAGAAGTGGTTCCCACTTCGTAGTTGGCTTTGGCAAGTTCGAGGCGTGTATTGGAGATTTCTTGGGCGTTTTTGAGGTTGTCTAAGCGTTGTTTTTGACGGATGATGTCATAGTAAGCACTCGCCACTTGGGCGGCGGTGTTTTCGATGTTGATTTCGACGTTGGTTTTGCCCAATTGCACAATTTCACGTAGCCGTTCAGCCGTGGCAAACATCCCCATGCCATCAAAGACCGTCCAGACCAAATTGACGCCAGAGTTAGAGTTACGGTTATGCACCCCCGATTGAATGAGTGGAGGGCGGGTAGCCGTACCAACAGGAAAAAACTCTTGATTGACGCTGTTGGTGTTGAAGTTGGCCTGGGTAGTCCCATTGACCACAGGTAACATTCCCGCGTTGCCACGGGTGTTGTCATTTTGGGCAATAGCCTCGCGGCTTCGCGCGATTTTGATGGCAAAATTCTTTTCCAATGCCGTCGAAATGGCATTTTCGAGGGTCAATAATTCCTGTGCAATAAGTTGCTCGGAGAAAGCTACCGCAAGCAACAGCAAAAGACAAGTTTTTTTCATTTTGGTAGATGCTAACCCCGCAAGGTTTTGTGAGATGCCTTGCGGGGGTATTGTTCAATCACTAACAAAGGTGTTTCAAAGTCCTAATACTTAGCGGGTTGATTGGGCTTTGGTGTGGTTTTTTTGATAAACTCCCGCAAATCTTCGTTCGATTTTTCTAAGTCTTCTTTTCGCAGGTACATCATATGCCCGCTGCGGTAGCCTTTCCAATCCATCCGGCTTTTGAGTTTACCACCGGGATCCATTTGCCACATATTGTACTGGGCGTTGAAATAATCACAAGCACCATCATAGTAGCCCGATTGCACCAACACGTGCAAATACGGATTTTGGGCCATGGCTTGGCGGAGGTTTTCGCCCGTTTGGTCATTGGAGCGGTCCCACGGGTTGGTCGGACCAAAGATGTAATATTTCAAGTCAGTTTTATAGTTGAGGACATTCCGCAAGTAGCTATTGATAGCGGGGGTAAATGAGTGTTCCCACGAGTCCAATTCAGCGTTGTAATCGGTGCGTTCACCCGCGTCTTTGCGGTCAATGCCCTTGTAGCGAGAATCCAAACGACCCACGGTGAAGCCTTCTTCTCGTAGCAACTCCTTCCAAAAATAAGCGGGTGTCATTGACAAATTGTTTTGCAAAACCGACTTTTCCGAAACACCCGAATATCGCGCTACTTTGGCCGCAATCGCTTTCCGTTTGGCGGGGTCTATAAAACCGCCCATGCCCAACGCGGGCAAAAACTCATTCACGGCAAACTGTTCCACTTCAGGCAGTACGGCAGTGAGGTCTTTTTGCTGCAAATCGGCAGGGAGTTTTTTGTGATACCAAGCCGTAGCGGCGTAGTAGGGCAAGCGCAATGCCGCCTCGGAGATAGCATCACGCTCAATACCAAGCGTAGTGGGCGACACCAAAATCACGCCATTGATGTACATCCATTGGGCGTTTTGAAGCTCAAGTGCGAGTCCAGAGACGCGCGTCGTGCCGTAGCTCTCCCCGATGAGGTACTTAGGCGACTCCCAGCGGTTGTTGCGTCCCACAAAAACCCGAATCCACTCGGCCAAATACTTGATGTCGGCATTGACACCAAAAAACTTTGAAGTAGGCACCTCCTTGCTCGTGGGGCGCGAATAGCCCGTATTGACAGGGTCTATAAAAACAATATCGGCCACGTCGAGAATCGAGTGGGGGTTTTTTTTGTAGCCGTAGGGCTGCAAAGGGTAGCCTTCATCGTCAATGTTGAGCAGGTACGGCCCCGTATAAGCCATATGCATCCACACCGAAGCCGTGCCAGGGCCACCGTTGAACGAAATCACCAACGGGCGCGTGGCGCGGTCTTTGACATCCGTACGCTCGTAGTACATATAAAACAACCCTGCGATGGCCTTACCTTCTTCGTCAAAAACGGGCATTGTACCCGTAGTAGCGCGGTAAGGTACTCTTTGCCCTTTGACCGTGACCTCGTTTTCGGTCACCACATTGGCGTCGGGGTTAAACACAATGTCGGCAGGCGACGGCTTGCTGTCTTTGGAAGGGGCAGTAGCGACGCCCGTCGGTGATGCTACTGGCGCAGAGGGGTTAGCGTTGCGCTGCTGAGCTTGAAGCCCCACAATCGCGCCCGTCAATAAAAAGGTTAGTAGGATTTTTTGCATAGCTTAAAAAATTATCGTTGAACAAATAAAGTACAAAAATGGGGGGCAATTTGTAGTTTTGCGATGAATTGCTAAAAATAATCGTCCAAAAGGCTTCTGCCTCGGTGAGTTATGCAACGATACGATGTCATCATTATTGGGGCTGGCCCGTGTGGGTTGGCGGTTGGCGTAGAAGCCGCCAAAGCAGGTTTGAGTCATTTGATTCTCGAAAAAGGGAGCGTGACGGAATCCATCCGCCGCTACCCCAAGCGAATGCGCTTTTTTTCGACCGCCGAAAACATCGAAATTGGCGGGCTTCCGTTTCCTATCTCCGACGTGAAGGCCAACCGCACCGAAGCTCTCCAATATTACCGCAAAGTGGCGGGGTATTATGAGCTGAATTTCAGGCTCTTTACCGAAGTAGCACAAGTCGAAAAACAGGGTGATTTGTTCTGCGTCATCACTACGACCAATGAGTCGTTTTACGCCCGTAAAGTAGTCATTGCCACGGGTTATTTTGACTTTCCGAGGCATTTGGGCATCGAAGGCGAGACCTTGCCGCACGTGTCGCATTACTACGACGAACCGTTTCAGTATTCATTTTCCAAAGTAGCCATCATCGGCGGCGCCAATTCTGCCGTAGAAGCCGCGCTTGAACTTTACCGCCACGATGTAGAAGTGACGGTGGTGCATCGTGGCGAGGATTTTCGCCCAACGGTGAAGTATTGGCTCATTCCCGATGTCAAAAATCGGGTCAAAGAAGGGCGCATCAAGACCCGCTTCAACAGCCTTGTGCAACGTATCGAACCCAAAAAAGTCCACCTACAAAACCTTCAAACGGGCGAAGCCGAAACCCTCGAAGCCGATTTTGTGCTTGTTTTGACGGGCTACGTCCCCGACGCCGCCCTGCTGCGCCGCTGCGGGATTGACCTCGTTGAACCAAGTCTTGTACCCGTGTATGACCCTGTTACGTTTGAGTCCAACGTGTCGGGGCTTTATCTGTGTGGCACAGTGGTAGCGGGGATTCATACCGAAAAAGTGTTTATCGAAAATGGCCGCGACCACGCCGCCGCCATCATAGACCACATCGCAGGGCGCGCAGTGCGGAAAGTGAAGGAATTGATTGATAGGATTTAGATCTCATTTCCTATATTTGTAAAAAACTACCGAGAAAATGGAAACTTTTGCAGGCCATGTTCCTATTCGATTGAAAATCAACCGCCCTATCCGCAAATATACTTTGGAAGAATATTTGCGAAAGGAAGCCAAGTCGGAAGAAAAACATGAATATATCAACGGTCAAATAATCAAAATGCCTAACGCCAAAGGCCCTCACAATATCATTTCGGGCAATATGATTGCTGAAATGAAAGCAGCTTTAAAACAACTACCAAAAAAATATATTGTCTTTCCGTCAGACCAAAAAGTTTATTTTCCAAGCCTCAACGAAGGGGTTTATGCCGATACACTTGCCGTTTGTGAAAAGCCACTGTACTGGGACGACGCCGAGATACTACTCATCAACCCTATTATTGTAGTTGAAGTCCTGTCCAAATCTACTCAAAAATACGATAGATTCTCGAAGTTTGACAAATACAAAACCCTCGAAAGTATCAGAGAGTATGTACTGATTCGTCAGGATGAATGTTATGCAGAAGTGTGGCATCGCCTACGTCCTGGTTTTTGGCAAGAAACCATCATTACCGACATCAATGACGCGCTACCTTTACAATCTGTTGGCGTGTCTATCCCAATGCAAAATATCTACGAGAATGTTGATTTGAAGTAAGAATTTTTAACAAATGGGGATATGTCGAAAACAAAGTTCGGACAATTGACAAAACGATACTGAATAATATTGCTTAATTTTGTTCAGATACAAACA
>JALOLW010000216.1 GCA_025455795.1 Spirosomataceae bacterium | reverse complement strand
ACATCCGAGTCATTTATAGCCGCCCCGCTAAAAAAGACCGCGATGTGTTTGGCAAACTCATTCCCTACGGAAAAGTATGGCGATTGGGCGCCAACGAAGCCACCGAAATCAAACTCTACCAAGACGTGATGATTCAGGGCAAAGCACTCAAAGCGGGGACTTACGCCTTCTTTGCGATTCCCAACGAGACCGAATGGACGCTCATTTTCAACACCGACTTGGACCACTGGGGCGCGTACAGCTACGATGCGGCCAAAGACGTATTGCGCGTAAACGTACCAACTAAAAAAGCCGAAGAAGTGATTGAGAATTTCTCAATGCAAATCATCAAATCAAACGACAAAGAAGCCCTCCTCCGCATGGGTTGGGACAATACAGTAGCAGAATTACCCATTTCGATATGAACAAAATGTTACTTAGTAAGCCTGATCGCTTGTCAATCAGAACGCCCACAAGACCAAAAAGCCCGCGACATTATAGCTCAGTGTGTAAAACAACACGGGGGCGATAGCTACCAAAATTTCGATATTGCTTTCGATTTTCGGAAGTTTCGGGTCAGGATTCAGCAAAATGGCGTACAATATCGCTACGAGCGCGTGACCAAAGATACCCTCAACAACGAAATCAAAGACGTGCTGACCAACGAGGCTTTTGTGCGCGAAATCAACGGTAAAAAACAGGAACTTTCGGCCAAAGACGAATCCAGGTACCGCGAAGGCACCAATTCCATTGCTTATTTTGTGCTGCTTCCTTTCAAACTCACCGACCCCGCCGTCAATGCCCAACACCTCGGGACGGTTACCATAGCAGGTCAAACTTACGACAAAATCAAAATTTGGTTTGAAGCCGAAGGCGGTGGCAAAGACCACGAAGACGTGTTTTGCTACTGGGTCAATCAGAAAACCCAGATGCTGGATTATTTATCGTACGCCAACGGTGGGCCACGGTTCAGAAAAGCCACCAAGCGCGAAACGGTAGCGGGCATCGTATTTCAAGACTACGAAAACTACGAAGTCTTGGACACAACCCTTACTACAAGCGACTACGATGCCGCTTTTGAGGCTGGAAAAGCCAAACTTCTTTCCAAAATCGAACAAACCAACTATGCCGACATGAGGCAAAAATAGTCCCAATCATGTGTTTTGTAACGTACCTGCCCTACCAAGACGGCTTTGTTTTGACCTCCAACCGCGACGAACACATCGGCAGGCCCAAAGCCGTGCCTCCTCGTCAATACGCCATCGGCGAGCAGTCGGTGTTTTACCCCAAAGATGGTTTGGCGGGAGGCACGTGGATAGCCGCGTCGTCGGAATGGACACTGTGCTTGCTCAACGGGGCCTTTGTCAAACACCAACACCGCCCGCCTTACCGTCGGAGTAGAGGGCTGGTAGTGCTTGATTTTTTTGCCCAAAATGATGCCGAAAAGTTTATCCAAGACTATGATTTTGGAGGCATTGAGCCGTTTACATTGATTATGGTAGGCACACAGGCTCTTCACCAATTGCGCTGGGACGATGCCGTACTTCATCATTCTCCACTTGACCCTACACGCGCCCACGCATGGTCGTCGGTGACACTCTACGCCGACGAGGTGATTCGAGAACGTGAGGCTTGGTTTGAAAAATGGCAAAATGTACACTCTGTGTTCGAGGGCGACGATGTCGTTGATTTTCACAAGTTTGGGGGAAAAGGTGATACCGACAATGACTTGATTATCAGTCGAGAAACGGGGCTTAAAACCGTAAGTATCACGCAAGTACAGCACACCTCGGCTCATTTTCTGATGACTTACCTCGACCGCCTCAATGGTCATCAATACCGCTATCGGATTTTTGAAACGGTCGAAATATAAAAAAAACGCCGCCCGACGCAACCTTTCGTATAGGGATTTACGTGTAGTATGATGAAAGTTAAATTATCTCTCTAACACACTATCCCTTTTACTATTATGACTTCTAAAGATTTCCTTAAAGCCGCTTTGGTGGCTGTTTCGGCCACGGTGATGGTGGCAGGTTGTGCCAAAAAAGAAGACCCTGCGCCTGTCAAGGTGACTTACGCCAAAGACATCAAGGCAGTATTGGTGGCAAGTTGCGCCCCTTGCCACGTAGCAGGCGGGACCAATCCCAACAAGTGGGATGACTACACCACTGCCAAAAACAAGATTGCGACGATTTTGGACCGGGTACAGCGTATGCCAGGACAAACGGGCTTCATGCCGCGCAACGGCACCGCCCAACTCCCTGCGGCCACTATCGCACTGCTCAAACAATGGCAAACCGACGGCTTGCTCGAAAATTAATCCCCTAAATTTAAACTGTGAGGACGCCAAGACGCGAACATCAGCCTGCGACTTGGCGTCCTCGCGGTTCAAAAAATATTCGCTATCGGAATCAAGGGCGTATCTTCAAATACGAGCATGGCATTGATAAGTCGAGCGTATGAAAATTTTGCCAAATCAGAAGGTTGGATACGAGTGGTTTGGATTTGTCTGTCTTCGAGCAATCGGGCGCGTTGAGTACCTTCGAGCAGGGGTGTATCGGGTGTGAGCCAGCGCGTGCCGTCCCAAAACACAACATTGGCGTAAGAAGCATCGGTAACGCATCCATTTTTGACAATTAAAACATCGTCGTCACTGCCCCGTTGAGCATATAAATCGTTGATTATCTGTCGGTTTTGAAACTTGAAGTTGTAATCCACGGCATCACATTGGACCAATCGGAGACTTTGTATCAAGCGTGGACGATAAGGCTCAAACTCTATTTTTTCAACGTTTTTCGTATAACTCAATCGGCCTTTCCAAACACCCTCGCGTGCGTGTGCAGGTACCGACACAAGCTGCGCCAAGTCCCAAGCCACTATGTCGTCAAAATGCGCTTGTCGGGTGCGGTGCAGACGAGCGTTGTGATGCTTGCAGTCAGGCAGGTTGCCGTTGGTGATTCGGAAGGTTTCGATAAACATCGGGGTTTGAAAATTCTTTATCTGTTATTCGTTAAAAATTGGGGCTGCAAAGAAACAACTATTGTTAAGCTTTGGGCAATGAGATATTTACAAATAACAATTAACGGATAACCATTGACGAGCTGTTACAGATAGGTAAATAAATCTTATCAATCACTTCTTGGTATTCTGCGGTGGCTTCGCTACGGGCAGTAATACCACCACCACTTTTGAAAAATAGCTGATTATCAACCTGTTCTACAAATCGAATCAGTACGCCACTGTCCAAATTCTCACCATCGAATATCCCCGCCACGCCCGTATAGTAGCCGCGCTCGTAACCTTCGGCTTCTTGGATAATCTCCAACGTGCGCGGTTTGGGCGCACCGCAGATGGAGCCAGCGGGCAAGAGTTTGACAAACCAATCGCCCAGGTAGTCGCGCCAAGTGTCAGGCAGCAGTCCAGCCACTTCCGAGCTTACTTGAAGCAGCGTTTTTTGGTTGGTAGGGAGGCGGTCCAAGTAGCGATAGCGTTCTACCCAAACTTTGGTAGCCACCATGCTGAGGTCATTGCGAATCAAATCTACAATCGTGGCGTGTTCGGCAGCTTCTTTGACATCGGCCAAAATCCGCGCTGCGGCATCGGGAACAGCCGCGTCTATCGTGCCTTTCATCGGAAACGACGCGATGCGATTGCCCCGCACTTGTACAAACACCTCTGGCGAGAAACAAACGAAATGGTTACGCCACCAAAGTTTGTATTTGGCCTGACTCGTCAAAAAGATGTCTTTCAAATCCAAATTGGTCGTTATGGGCGTACATACCGACAGATTGGCCAAAAACGAATCCCCCCGTTTGATATGAGCAACCACTTTCTCAAATTTTTGCCTATAAGCCTCCAAAGTCAGCGGTTTTTTTTTGAATATTGGCAAAATCTCCGCGAATGTTTGAACAGCGGTAGCGTTGGTACGGTTGTTGAACTGGTAGCAAAGCTCAGACGCATCAATCATCTCCAACGGTAGCACCACGGGGGCGCGCAAAACATAGTCCCAAACAAACAAAAAAGGCACACGCGCCCGTCCAAGCTGGTTCATGCGCTCAACGCCTTCGGTGTATGTCAAGGGATAAATCATTTTTTTATAACGATGGAACAAGGAAATATGGAACAAGGAACACGGACTGCAAAAATTACCATTTTCGGGACTCTATGCCATACGCTGTGGCTCTCGGTGGCTCTTTTACTATTCTTTCAGACGCCTTCTTTTGCGCAAAAAATGCCCAAAAAAGTCAATATTCTGCCATTTCCTGTGGTGTATTATTTGCCCGAAACCCGTTGGGCGTTCGGTGCGGCGGTGACGAGTACCTTTCGTTTCAAGCGTGACTCGACCAACGCCCGCCCGTCGCAGTTGAGTTTGGGCGCGGTACGCACCCAAGAGAAACAAACTTTGCTGTATCTTCCGTTCCAACTTTTTTATGACAACGCCAACTATTACGCCAACGGCGAGGTAGGTTTCTTTCGGTACAATTTTTATTATTTTGGCGTAGGCGAGCGCGAAGTCCCGCAAGAACTTTACGGCGTGGATTTTCCGCGCATTAAGGTCAATTTGTTCAAAAAAATAGCCCCTAAGCTGTACGCAGGGTTGCGCTATCAGTACGAAGATTACAAAATCACCACGACTGTCCCCAACGGAGAGTTTGCCAACTTGCGCGTACCAGGCACGCCGCGCAGCCGCACGTCGGGGACAGGCTTGGGGCTTTTTTACGACAGCCGCGATGTGATATTTTTCCCGTCCAAGGGTGCTATTTTGGACGTAGCCTATTTTCACAACGCGCCCGTTTGGGGGGGGGATGTGCGTTTTGACCGTATTTCAGCAGATGCTTCTTTTTACCAAAAACTTTCCAAACGGGCTGTTTTGGCGACCAATCTGTGGGGAAGTGTAGCTTGGGGCAATGTGCCGTTTAACATGATGGCCGAACTCGGTGGCCCCAAAAAAATGCGCGGCTACTATCAAGGTCGTTTCCGCGACAATAACGTGCTACTCGCCCAAACCGAACTGCGTTTTGACATCTTCAAACGTTTTGGGGGCGTGATTTTTGGTTCAACAGGCATGATGGGCAACGAGTCTCGCCTTCTACGCACCGACGACTGGAAATATTCTTACGGCGCGGGGCTGCGCTTCACCGCCAATCGCCGCGACCACCTCAACATCCGCATTGACTACGCCCTCGGTCAAAATTCGCGTAATTTTTATCTGACGATTGGCGAGGCGTTTTAATGGGTAATGGATTGTCGCTACAACAACAGCAACTGCGCCAAAAGATAGTCGGCGATGAGAACCGCGATGCAGCTATTGGTCACGGCAGCGGTGGAGGCTTGGCCTACCTCGAGCGCGCCTCCCTGCGTAAAATAGCCTTTGAAAGAAGAAATAGAAGTAATCAAAAACGCAAAAACCAGCGATTTGATGAGGGCAAAAGGAATGTTGAACGTCCGAAAGTCATAGCGTAGCCCTTTGATGTAGTCTTCGGGCGAAATCACCCCCGTAAACACCCCCGCCAAGTAGCCGCCCATGATGCTCAAAAAGCCCGCCAAAACGACCAACATCGGAAACATAAAAACCGCTGCTAAAATCTTGGGCAACACCAAATAAGACACGGAGTTGATGCCCATGACTTCGAGCGCGTCAATCTGCTCAGTGATGCGCATCGTACCCAGCCCCCCTGCAATGTGCGAGCCGACCTTGCCCGAAAGCACCACGCACGTAATCGTGGGCGCAAACTCCAAAATCGTACTGTCGCGCACGATGAGTGAGATGATGTAGGTAGGCACAAAGGGATTGAAGAGATTGTCAGCCGTCTGTACGCAAGTCACCGCGCCGAGGAAAGTGGAGATAATCGAAACAATAAAGACCGAATTGATGCCAATGTCAATGCACTCGTCCAAAACGAGCTTGACATACACGCGAAATTTTTCACGGTTGCGGAACAAGTTTCCCAAAAAAAGAAAATATCGGCCTAATGTTTTCATGAATCCGCTATAAGCAATTCAATCGTTATCGGTTATTTGTTATTAGAATTTTATCCAATAACAAATAACCGCAGCGGCAGGCCGCCAGTAACGATTAACGATTAACTAATCTTTGATAAAAGGATAATCGGCCTGCAAGTAGTTGTCAGTAAACGCTTCTGCTGGGTCAGGCCAAGGGGATTCTTCGGCAAACTTCACCGCTTCATCTACCTGCTGTTTAATGCGGGCGTCTATGGCGGCCAATTCCTCTTCCGTGGCGATGCCTTTGGTCAATATCGTATCTTTGACCATTTCGATTGGGTCACGCTTTTTGTACTCTTCTACTTCCTCTTTGGTACGGTATTTTTGGGGGTCAGACATGGAGTGACCACGGTAACGATACGTCTTAAACTCCAAGAAAGTAGGTCCATCGCCTTTGCGGGCGCGTTCTGCCGCGCGTGATACTGCCTCGTGTACGGCTTCTACGTCCATGCCGTCCACTGGTTCGGAAGGCATGTCATAGCCCTCACCGATGGTATAAAGCTCGCGCACGTTGGAGGTACGCGCCACCGACGTACCCATGGCGTAGCCGTTGTTTTCGACCACAAAAATCACGGGTAGTTTCCACGTCATGGCCATGTTGAACGCCTCGTGCAACGCTCCCTGACGCACCGCGCCGTCGCCAAAATAACAGATACAAAGGTGGCCTGTTTTGTTGTATTTTTCGGCAAAAGCGATGCCCGCACCCATTGGGATTTGGGCCCCTACGATGCCGTGTCCGCCCATGAAATTGCGCTCACGGTCAAAAATGTGCATCGAACCGCCCTTGCCTTTGGTCGTACCCGTGGCTTTGCCGTACAGCTCAGCCATGACGGCGTTGGGGCTGGTGCCGAGTGCCAACGGGAAACCGTGGTCGCGGTAAGCCGTAATCCACTTGTCGTCTTTGGTGAGCGCCGACGCACTCCCCGACGAACAGGCTTCTTGACCGATGTATAAGTGACAAAAACCTCTGATTTTTTGCTGTCCGTACAATTGCCCTGCTTTCTCTTCAAATTTACGTTGGAGCAGCATAGACTCGTACCAGTACATGTAACGTTCTTTGGGGTGGGTGGTTTTGGCGGGTGCAGCCTTTGTTTTTGTTGCCATGTTTTGAGTAAATTTTCTTTGCCGCGAAAATACGCATAAAACTAATTGGGCGTATGTCTTCAAATCAATTTTACCATTTTCGGGTTTATATTTGCATCAGAATACCCATTGATTTGCTCTCCAATGAACAGCAACAAAAATGGGTTTTAACCCAAAATTTATTTGGCTAAAGCCTTGTTGGTACGATGCTTTTATTGTACCCCAGGCTAAAGCCGTGGGGCTTTTTATGTTTTTTTACTTTATCCTAAATTCAAAACTCGGCACTTTAAACTCCAAACTCGCAAAATGCGTTATAAATCGCTCGCTCTCCAAGTGACCTGTCAGACGGTCAATGCCTGTCAAAACCGCGACG
>JALOLW010000215.1 GCA_025455795.1 Spirosomataceae bacterium | reverse complement strand
GCTCATCTATCCAAGCAAGCATATTTTCATATTCTGCTTCGTTTTTGATAATTTTTAGTTTCATGTCATTTATTGTTTGAACTTGATAGTGGAAACATCAATTTTGTCGTACTCTGCGTGAGTCCCAAACCACTTAATTTGAATAGCTTTGAAAGAAAAAACTATCCGAACAACCAGACGATAATGATTTCCCATGATATTGAAGACAACTCTATCATCGCCTACTAAACTGGCATTTCCATACGCAGCCTTCAGTTCTTGAAAATTACTAAAATCTGCTTTTAGTAGCTCGTAATACCACTCAAAGAGCGCATTGGCGGCATTTGGATATTGCTGACTGTATGCCAAAAGAGTTTTACGTGTGATGATATTGAACATTTGATGTTCTATCTATTGATGAACAAAAGTAAAAGTTCTCCAATAGAGAACCAATAAAACAGCGTAAAATTTCAAAATCGCTTCCTTTTATTTGCAATGATCATCAAAAACCTTCTTATGATTCCTGCTTTTCAAAAAAATGAATCGCTCCGTAGCGATATTTTGTCTTCTGCCGGAGCATTGACAGGCTTTCGGCTGTGGTGGTTGGGGCAAAGCGGCTTTTTGATTCAATGGCAAGGTCGTCACTTGTTGTTTGACCCCTATTTGTCTGATTCTCTGAGCATCAAGTACGCCCAAACCGACAAGCCCCACGTGCGCATGAGTGAGCGAGCGATTGACCCCGCCCTGCTTGATATGGTAGAAGTAGTGACTTCTTCACACAACCACACCGACCACCTTGATGCCGAAACCCTTTGGCCGCTTTTTGCCAGCAACAACGCCATTCAGATGGTCATTCCCGAAGCCAATCGTGCCTTTGTGTGCGAGCGGTTGCGTTGTGCTACCGATTGGCCCATTGGCCTCAACGATGGCCTCAATGTAGAGGTGGCTGGTTTCAAAGTTTACGGTGTTCCCGCTGCCCACAATGCCCTCGACCGCGACGAACACGGCCAATGCAAGTACATGGGATTTGTGGCGGAGTTTGGCCCTTATCGCGTCTATCATTCTGGCGATACGCTTTGGTACGATGGCATCGTAGAAGTGTTGAAGTCTTTTGCGGTGAACGTGGCGTTTTTGCCTATCAACGGCAACAAGCCAGAGCGTCGTGTGGCGGGTAATCTCAACGCCGAAGAAGCCGCTCGACTTGGCAAGGAGATTGGCGCCAAGCTCGTTATCCCGCACCATTATGACCTGTTTGAGTTCAACACCGCCGACCCCGCCGAGTTTGAGCAATACGCCCAACAGCACGGCACACCCTACAAAGTGCTGCAAATAGGGGAGGGGCTTACAATAATTAATCCATAATTTTCTGTAAATCAATCATCAAAACCTCTGACCAAGAAGTATCTTCGGAGATTTGACCAGCTTTGTTATATCTGTGCCAAGTATTGGTTTCAAAATTGAGGACGAAACCTTCAACTATGCCAAAGTCTGTGTCGTCTATGAGTCGGCGAAGTTTTAAAAAGTCAGTTTTCCAACCACGATTGGTAGCTACTTCAATAATCACTGGCACGGTCAAATGGGAATTGTCTTGCAATATCAAATCAGGACATTTACTATCGGGATTGCCAGGGTCAATATCAGTTTCGGGGAGGGGTTCGTAAGGAATTTCACCGTTCAAAAATAATTTTTCCAAACCAAAGACCAACTTTTTAATGGCCCGCTGGTGATGAATCGTTGCCAAATGCCCCATTTCTATCTCAGCTATCATAATCGTAACATTTTAGACAAAGATAAACAACTGTCAATACATTCCCAAAATGCCCTATCTGTTATTTTTTACCAAATACGTAACTACTTAGGGGAATAACGTTTGTTTTTTTTCGTTCTCAAAAAAACAATGTCAAAATACTGATGCAATTTTTACAAACAAAAAAAGTCGTCGCTTGGGCGGGCTGGGCTTTGATGATGATTTTGAGTGTATCGCTCAATGCCCAAAACGCCCGTATCACGCTCAAAATGCCTAAAAAAAGCGGTTATGCTATTTCACTCGTGGCCGAAAAACTCCGCTATTATGACTCGCCAGCGATTGGTTTGACCGACGTAGAATACCAAAATTTTGGCGTATTTGACGACAGCACCAAAGCTTGGGCCATCGCCGAGTTGGCATTAAGCGAGCCGCAGTTGGTGCATCTCAATTTTACGGATGCGGGCCCCACGATGGGCCAAAGTGCAGGTAGCCCCAATCGTCTTCTGTTTGTAAGCCCTGGTGACAAGCTCACCATCACCGTCAATCTTGACAAATCGCTGGCCTTTGAGGGCGACAATGTGGCCGCCCAAGAACTCATGCGTGACTGTATCAAAGAAAACCACTACGAATACTTGCCGCTCTTTGGCTACCGTCCCATGCGCGTGGACAATTCGAGCGTTTTGCCCAAGATTGACAGCCTCAAAGCCGCCCGTTTGGCGCGTCTGCAAGCCGTGAGGAGCGGGGTGAGCGATGCTTTTGCCACTTACATCGAAGCTACCACCCACAACGAAGCCAAGATGATGGAGTTGGCAGTAGTGGACAAAAACCTCCGCAAAGGGCAAGGAGTACGGCTTCGTGGCAATGACCGCCGTACCATTGAAGACATCACGCTCCAAAATTTCAAAGTTTTGCCCGACGCCGCACTGCTAAGTGCTGCCTATCGAAACGAGTTGCGAAATTTTCTCCAATATCCTGCTGTTCAGCGTTTTCCAGTAGATTCTTCCAAAGGTTTTGTACTCGGCAAAGAGGCCGTAGAATATGCCTATCAACTCAGCGAACAGCAACTTAACGAACATGCAAAACAGCGCGAGTATATGCTCACGCACTGGGTCAATTATGCCGCTACGTTTCAGGAGAACATGGCAGGTGCCAAAAATCTGTTGGGGAATTATGAAAAAACCTATCCCCAAAACAAGGAGTTGATTGCTTACTTCAACAACATCATCGCGGCCAAAGAGGGGATGTACGTAGGTCAGTCGGCACCCGCGTTTTTGCTCAAAGACAACGACGGCAAAGAGGTTTCACTCAGTAGCCTGGAAGGGAAGCCCGTGTGCATTGCGTTTTGTTTCAATTTGAAGCAGCACGAGTTGATTATGAAGCCTTTGGAAGAAAAATACCGAGGCCGAATGACATTTGTCTATCTCAATGTCACACCTGCCACGACCTTTGAAAGCTGGCAACCGTTGGCCGAAAAGCGCGAGGGTGTTGTACACCTGTGGGCGTCGGAAGAAGAAGCCAAACAACTCAAAAATACTTACATCCCGACCATGAAGTACCCTTTTGTGTTGATAGATGCCAAAGGCAAAATCGTGCGTCGCTGGATTCCGCAGGAGTTTCCCGACAACGCCACCCTTCAGCGCGAAATCAAGGACATCATGGGACGCTAACGGGCTGCTTGGCATCCACGGGTTTGACGGTACGGGCAATAAAAATGCTCAAAAAGATAAACAACATGGCCGCGTAGCCCACCCAATCGTAGTGGAGGAGTTGGCCGTTGGGTGTTTTTTGAATCACCAAACCCGCCAAATACACCGCTAACGACTGCACCAAGAGCTGCAAAGACGAATTGATGGCCATAAAACCGCCCCGTTGCTGCGGCAATACCACCGACGAGGTCATGGCTTGCGTAGGAATCAAGCGGCCGTTGGAGAAAATAAAGAAGATACCCGCCGTTCCCAATACAATCGGCAGCGAGTTGGTGTTCATGTTGGTAATGAGCCACATAGGAAGCATCGAAAGCAAGGCAAATACCACAAAAACGGGGTATTTGCCTTTTTTGTCGGCGAGTTTTCCTACTTGTGGGGCCGTAAAAAGTGTCAGTGCGCCACCTACCAAATAAATCAGGTACAAGTCTTTTTCACTAAAACCAGCGTTGGCGGTAAGAAAAGGCGAGATGAACGGAATAATGCTAAAATGCCCCAACATGATGGTCATGGTGAGCCACAAAGCGCGTAACTGATTGGGATTTTGGAGGATGTGCGTAATCACCTCAAACGGTTTGTGCGTGGTGGCGTTGTAGTTTTTGAGGTGGCTGTCTAAGCGCGGCACAAACCGCCAAATGAGGCCAACCACCCCAACGCCCAAAATACCCACAAACCAAAAAGGCGCGTGCCAACTCCACACCGAGGCCAAATAAAGCCCCAACGGCACACCCACGACCGATGCCACCGAGAAAGCCGTCATCACGACGCCCATCGCCTTGGCGCGTCGCTCATACTCAAAGGTGTCGCCCACAATAGACATCACCTGCGACCCCAATACCCCCCCAAAAAGCCCCGCAAACACCCGTGCCGCCATGAGTAGCTCGTAGGTGGGCGCGAGCGCACAGGCCAGCGTGCCTACCACAAAACCCGTGTAGGCGATGAGCATGATGTGTTTGCGCGGGAAACGGTCGGCGATAAACGCCACCAAAAATCCAGATACGCCCGCGCTAAAACTGTACGACGATACCAGAAGGGCAAATTGCTGCGGCGTGATGCCAAAATAGCGGATAAGCTGCGGACCCAACGGCATCATAATCATAAAATCCATGATGTGGGTAAAATTGAGGCAAGCCAATACAAACAGGAGAAGTCGTTCTTTTTGAGTCATTGGGGATTACAATAGGAGTAAAATACATGGCCTTACAAAACCTAACAGCGTCACTGCTTAAAAAGTTTGTTGGCAGTAAGCCAAAACACACTCGTTTGCGCTGCAAGATTATTCTTCAAACCAAGCCCGAAACGACGCGGCGCGCTCTTTGCTGATGGTTAGGTCTTCTTTCGTAGCGACCGAAAGCACCAGTTCAATGCGTCCCGTATGATGACTTCGGTATCCTTCGAGTACCTCTTTTCGCACCAAGTAAGTGCGATTAACCCTAAAAAAAACGGCAGGGTCGAGCAATTCTTCCACTTCATCCAATGAATGAAAATCCGTAATAAGGCGTTGATTATCAGTCGTGACGAGCCATATCACCTCGTCGCGGGTGAAGTATGCCACGCGGGTATCGGGGACTGCCACCACCGCCCGCTGATAATGCGCCGTAAAGCGGGTTTTGTAGCGTTTGGTGGTTTGGTGGCTTAGGTCAGAGAGGAGTTGTTGAAGTTGGGCTGTCTGAAACGTCGTTGCGCTGTTGTTTTGCCAACGGTCAAACTTCTCAAAAGCCCGTTGAAGTTCCTCTTTATCAACGGGTTTGAGCAAATAATCAATGCTATTGAGCTTGAAAGCACGAATGGCGTAGTCGTCGTAAGCAGTGGTAAAAACGATTGGGCAAAGCGGATTGACACTTTGAAAAATATCAAAACTCACACCATCGGCCAGTTGAATATCCGCCAAAATCAGGTCGGGGGTAGGTTGCTGCTCAAGCCATAGCAGGGTTTCTTCGACGCTCCCCAAAGGCCCCTCAATCTGGGCTTGAGGGCGAAGCAAACGCACCAATTTTTCCAGGTTTTTGGCCACCAACGGCTCGTCTTCAATGATTAATACTCTCATCGTACCTTCGTATTGGATTTTAGGAGTAAACTCGTGGTACGACTGAGGTTTATAGTTTGATTAACAGCGAGTTAGTCTCAGTCGTGCCACGAGTCTTACGGGAACTATTTGATTTTAGGAGTAAATTTAGTGCAGTGTTTGAATAAATTTGTAATTTACGAACATGAAAAAACTAATCCTATTTTTCCTCACGCTGCAAATCGCAGCGGCACAGACCCCACCCGCGCCTTACGGCGTACTACCCTCAGAGCGGCAGCTTCGCTGGCACGAGATGGACATGTACGGCTTGATACACTTCACGCCCACCACGTTTGAAAACAAAGAATGGGGCTACGGCGACGCCGAACCGTCGAAGTTCAATCCGACCGATTTTGATGCCAATCAAATCGTAGGTGCGGCCAAAGCGGGCGGCTTGCGGGGCATCGTTTTGGTGGCCAAGCACCACGACGGTTTTTGCCTTTGGCCTACCCAAACCACCGACTACAATATCGCCAAAAGCCCGTTTCGCAACGGAAAAGGCGACATGGTGGGCGAATTCGCCGAGGCGTGTCGTCGGCAGGAGATGAAATTTGGGGTCTATTGCTCGCCCTGGGACCGCAACCATCCGCTTTATGGCAAACCCGAATACGTGCAGGTCTATCGAAATCAATTGAAAGAGCTTTATACCCGCTACGGCGCGTTGTTTATGTCGTGGCACGATGGAGCCAACGGCGGCGACGGCTACTACGGCGGCACGCGCGAGGAGCGCAAAATAGACCGTTTGACCTACTACGGCTGGGATTCGACTTGGACAAACCTCACCCGAAAACTCCAACCTACGGCCAATATTTTCAGTGATGTGGGCTGGGATGTGCGTTGGGTGGGCAACGAAAAAGGCTTTGCCGCCGAAACTTCCTGGGCTACTTACACACCGCGCAGTCCCGACGGCAAAACGGTAGGTTCGCCAGGCTATTCAGACGACTACAACGCTCCCACAGGCACGCGCAACGGCCTTTATTGGCTTCCCGCCGAGTGTGATGTCCCGCTGCGAAAAGGTTGGTTTTTTCACCCCAATGAAGCCCCCAAAAGCCCCGAAACGCTGTTTGATTTGTACCTCAAAAGCGTTGGGCGCGGAGCCTGCTTGGACTTGGGCCTCGCCCCCGACACGCGCGGACGCTTGCACGAAGCCGACGTAGCCGCCCTCAAAACTTTTGGGGAGATGGTCGGAAAAACTTTCGCCAATAACTTAGCCAAAACGGCCAAAATCACCGCTTCCAATGTGCGAGCAAAAGCCATTAAACAGTTTGGTACACAGCACCTTACTGACGGCGACCGTTACAGCTACTGGGCCACCGACGATGCCGTGACTACTCCCGAATTGATAATTGATCGTTTGGCAAGATAACCAATGGAAAACCATCCACAAAGGCACGAGCATTGGGGCATTGCGCATAGCGACCCTGCCCGAAAGCAACACCACCCGCCTTCGCATTCGCATCACGCAGTCGCCCGTAGGTGTGGCGTTGGGCGAAGTGGGGGTTTATTAGAAGAAGACAGTAGTGTTGCGTTTTGAAGTAGTCTTATCACTAAAAAAACAAAAAAGCCCCAGCCTTACCGATTGGGGCTTTTTTCATAAAATTAATAGACATTTAGACTGACTCGTGGGCAAGTGTTACTTCCGTCAAGCGTTGCCCAAGCTGACGTATCGCGCCTTCGAGTTTTTTGACTTGCTTTGCCGATGGATATTTTATTCCAGAGGCGTATTGCCGTACCAAGCTACTGTTGATGTCAGCCAGTTCAGCAATTTTGGAGATTTTTAGATAGTCAAAACTCTCAAAGAATGTTTGGAGATCATATTCTACCTCCCATACGATTGTTTCGGGATTTACTCCATAAAACTCGTAAGCTAATTGCTGCATTTTGGCTTCAAGCTCCTCTTGATTTGCAGCACTTTCTACAAGAAGGTCGTCGTCAATATTGCATCTCCCCCAATATTGTCCGTCTTCTCCTTTCTCTACGATTAATCTTATCGCAGTTGCTTTGTGATTTGGTTTTTTGATACTTTCCATCTTATTCTTTCTTTGCTCAAATATTTAAACAGTCTATCTCTCATTCATCGGCAAGCAGGGCCTATTTCAACCCTGCTTGTTTGAGGATGGCGTTGAGTGTTCCTTTCGGGATATCACCTCCATGTACTGGTACGGTTACTTTTCCACTCTTGGTAGAGTGTACCAGTTGAAGGTGACTTCCTTTTTGAGTTTTCTCTGTCCACCCATCTTCCCGAAGAATCCTGAGTAGTTCTATTACTTTCATGACATCAAAGAGCATTTTTTGTTCGCTACAAAAGTAACAAAAAAGTTACTTATTGTAAATTTTTGAGCAACATTTTTGCAACTTTTTTAGGGCAACAAAAAGCTCAGTCGCAACTGGCACTGAGTTTTTTTAGACATACACAGGTCTATAGCAAATCGTTATACGTTTTTCTCAAC
>JALOLW010000214.1 GCA_025455795.1 Spirosomataceae bacterium | reverse complement strand
AAAGCCTGAATTGTATCGCATTATTGCTATTCACTCATTCATTCATTCTCTCATTCACTCATTCGCTCAGGGCGCAGGAGTTGAACTGCACGGTGATACTGAATTTCAATCAGTTGGTGACCCAGCAAAAAACCGACGACGGTACACTCAATCAGTTGAAAACCGTCATCACGGATTTTATGAACTCTCGCCGCTGGACCAACGACAACTTTAGCCCCGAAGAGCGTATCAACTGTAAGCTGAATATCAACCTTTTGCGCTCGCCCGCGCAAGGTGTTTATGAGGGAACGGCCCAAGTGGCGATAACGCGCCCCGTGTATGGGACGAACTACGAAACCGTCGTGTTGAGTTTTGTGGACAGGGCTTTCAATTTTAGCTACTTGCCCAACAACCCGATGTATTACAACGAAAACACTTATACCGACGAGCTCACCCAAACGTTGGCTTTTTATGCTTACATTATGCTCGCCTTAGATTACGATTCGTTTAGCAAATTGGGCGGGAATCCTTACGTTCAGCGGGCTTTTCAAGTGGCTACGCTGGCGCAAAGTGTGCCTTCACCGGCGGGAGCGTGGCAGTCAGGGCGCGACGTTCGGAGTCGGTTTGCGCTGATTGACAACCTTCAAAATCAGCAGTTTACACCCGTGCGAGAGGCATTTTACACGTATCACCGCTTGGCGTTGGACACGTTTGCCGAGAACCCTGTCATGGCGCGCAAACAAATTTTAGATTTGCTCGGCAACATCCAACAGGTCAGTCGTTTGGCACCTACGTCGGTGCTTATCAATTCGTTTTTTGACGCCAAAGCCGATGAAATCTATCGCATCCTCAACGAAGCCAACAAAGAAGAACGTCAAAAAGCCTTTGGCATACTCTCCCAACTTGACCCTTCCAAGACCGAATTGTATAGAAAGCTTGTTAATCGCTGATTGTTATCCGTTCATCGTTATTCGTTGATAAAAAATCTTACACGGATAACTGATAACCAATACCCTTCTCCATGTCCAAACGCTTAATTCGTATTTTTCAAAGAGAACTGCCCCAAAAAGCCGATCAGCTCTACCAACGCGACATCCACGTGGTACTCGAAAGCAACCAGACGATTTTTGGCAAGTGCCTCCGCACCGACCACCAACTGCTTTTGGTCGAAGATTATCGTTTCCACCAGCATACATTGGCCTTTACCCAAATCGTCGAAGTCATTTATGACCAAACTGTTTGATGGAAAATTGACGATAACCTCCTAACTTCGCGTCGTTTTTCAAGTAGCCTATTATGCTCACACATCTGCTCATTAAAAATTACGCACTCATTGAACTGTTGGAACTGACGCCCGATCCCGCCCTCAACATCATCACTGGCGAGACGGGGGCGGGTAAGTCTATTATGTTGGGTGCTATTGGACTGCTTTTGGGCGGTCGTGCCGATACCAAGGTGCTGTACAATCCTGCCGAAAAATGCGTCATCGAAGGAGCGTATGACGTATCAGGCTATTTTATTGAGCATTTGTTTCAAGAAGAAGACCTGGATTTTGCGCCCACCTGTTTGGTCCGCCGCGAAATCAGCCCCAGTGGCAAATCGAGGGCGTTTGTCAATGACACCCCCGTCAATCTTGACACGCTACGCCGCATCACAGGACAGCTCATGGATATTCACTCCCAGCACGATACGCTGCTGTTGGGTTCCAATGAGTTTCAACTCCAAATCATAGATACTTACGCCCAAAATGAGGCCGAATTGCGCCAGTATCACGCTGATTACCAAGATTTTCGCAAAAAACTCAACGTCTATGAGCGGCTCCGCGACGAAGCCGCGCAAATTCGGAAAGAGTTTGATTACAACCAGTTTTTGTACGACGAACTCGAAAAGGCCAATTTTCAACCCGACGAACAAGAAAGTCTCGAACAGGAACTCAATATCCTCGAAAACGCCACCGAAGTACGCGAACGGTTGCAGTTGGCGAGCGAATACCTCGACAATCCCGAGCAGTCTATCCTTCAACTCCTGCGCAATGCCGTCAGTAGCCTCAACGCCATCAGCAAAATAGCCCCGCAGTACGAGCAACTCCGCGAACGCGCCCAGAGTAGCTACATCGAACTCAAAGATTTGGCTTCGGAAATCGCCTACGAGCAAGACAGCGTGGAAGTAGATGATGCCCGCGCCGAGGAAATTCGCCAGCGGTTGAGTTTGATATACCACCTCCTCCAAAAACACCAAACCAAAGATTTGCGGGCGTTGTTGGACGTGCAACGGCAGTTGGAAGCAAAGGTCAGTCGAGTTCTCAACCTCGACGACGACATCGCCAAGGCGCAATCAGTAGCGACCAAAGCGCAAGATAAACTCTTGAAAAGTGCCGAAAAACTCTCCCAAACGCGGAAAAAGATATTGCCCCCCATCGAAAAAGAAATCCAAAAATACCTGCTCGAACTCGGTATGCCCAACGCCACGCTGAACATTCAGCACCACCGCATCGAAGCCAGCGAAGACGGGATAGACGACGTGGACTTTTTGTTCAGTGCCAACAAAGGCATCAAGCCGCAGCAGCTCAAAAACGTGGCATCAGGAGGGGAGTTTTCGCGATTGATGATGACCATCAAATACATTTTGGCGACCAAGCGCAGGCTACCTACCATCGTCTTTGACGAAATAGACACGGGTGTTTCGGGCGAAATAGCCATCAAAATGGGCCAAATGATGCGCGAAATGGCCCGTGGACACCAAGTGATTTCTATCACCCACCTGCACCAAATCGCCGCGCAAGGCAGCACCCATTACTTTGTGTATAAAGATAATTCTTCGGCCAAGACGGTCAGCAAAATCAAAAAACTGACTTTTGAAGAGCGGGTACTCGAAATTGCCCAAATGATAGGCGGCAAAAAACCAAGCGAAGCCGTCCTCCAAAACGCCCGCGAAATGCTTCAAGACCAACTCATCGCCAGTCAAAAAGGCCAAACGAAGCTGTTTTGAGGTGTTTTATTCTTTCTTGAAATGTAGCGTATTGATGCGGTAGTCTTTGTCGGTGACCCGCATGAGGATATAAACTTGAAACTTATTGCCCGCCATCGTCTGATACGTAGCTGTACAGTAACGCACCCGCGAAGCGGTACCCTGAAAACCGTACCGAAAATCTTTGGGGGGATATTTTTTGAAAAAATTCTTCACAATCAATTCGGCTTGTTCGTTGGTCACTCGTTTAAAATCAACGCGCTCGGCATCAATCACCAACTCCAAGTTTTTCTCAAACATCTCTGCCAACGAATGCGCACTTCCAGCTTTAAATGAAGTTTTGATTTTTTCGGCAGTTTCTACGTCACGCGAGGTACTTGGGGCGATATAACCGCTCGTCCCTAACAACAACAACAGCAAATAGAAGGTATTTTGTACGAGTTTCATTTTAATAATAGTTCAGATTTGAATTCACCAATGATATTGGCTAAAATTGTGCCAAACTCTGTTGAACTTGATTATGTCAAATAAAAAAATTTTGAGTGCCGACCAAACCCTGCAAAAAATCAGGCGCATTGCTTTTGAGATTTATGAGCGTAATTTCGACTGCGAAGGCGTCGTATTGGCGGGAATCGTGGGCGAAGGCTACGAATTGGCCAAACAACTGCACGTCCACCTCGCCGAAATCGCGCAGTGGAACGTGGCGTTGATGAAAATTGATTTGGACAAAACAAACCCCCACAGTCAGCCCATTGAATTTGATGTAAAAAAAGAAAACCTCGCGGGGCAAGTGGTCGTGGTCATAGACGACGTACTCAATACGGGTCGGACGTTGGCGTACAGTTTATCGCCGTTTTTGGGGGCATCGGTCAAGCGCGTACAAGTGGCCGTGATGGTCAATCGGGCGCATCATTCGTACCCCATTTCTGCCGATTATGTGGGCTACGCCCTCAGCACCACCCTCAACGAACACGTCACCGTCAAACTCACGGGCGACGAAGTGGGGGTTTATTTGGATTAGGGAAGTGTAAACACAAATTGAACTCAAACAATGGAAGCGAACATAGAAGATTTGCATCAAAGCGTTTTTGTGGTTCTGATGGATTACCATAAGCAAGAAAAAGAGGCAGGCAGGGAGTTTTACTTTTTGACGGAAGTTTTTGATGACTTTCAAGCATACATGTCTTTTACAGATTTGTATGAAGAAAAGAAATTGGACCGGGGGCGTAGTGTTATTGTTATTAACTTGTTTAGAAAAACCTCAGCATTGAACAAAAATTTTCTTGTTCGTCTCATCATACACAACGAGTTATTGTTTGCATGTGGTCTTTGCAATGACAATCCGCTAGAGGAGTATCGTTCCGTATTTGATTGTATTTACTCCCCTGATTTTAAAGAGAGGTTCATATATTATTATAAGGTTGGAGGCGTTTATGCTTTACAATTCAACGAAAAGCCGTCTTTTCAAGAGAATTTATACAGCTTTCTGAATGAGTATTGGCCTAAATTATCTCAACTATCCATTGTTACATCTGATTGGTTTGTTACTAAACAAGAATTTGAGGAGTATCGTAAAGAGGTTGTTTATAGAAATTCGGAATACCATTATAGACTTTCAAATATTCATTTGTCCTC
Organism: Spirosomataceae bacterium; assembly: GCA_025455795.1. Classification (GTDB taxonomy): domain Bacteria; phylum Bacteroidota; class Bacteroidia; order Cytophagales; family Spirosomataceae; genus Runella. The sequence goes on along the minus strand of JALOLW010000214.1, from coordinate 2,500 downwards.
TTTGGAGATTAACATGTTTAAAGGAATAAGGTCTGTATCCATACAAGAGATTCCTGACAACACAAGATGGATTATCTTGACAGGTGAAAACGGTTTTGGAAAAACCTCATTATTACAAGCAGTAGCGTCAGGTCTTTATGAAAGCCCTACTAATAAAACTCTATCATCACTGAGAGTTATTTACAAGCGAGACTTATTAGACAAAAAAACACTAAGGCTGATTGGAACAAATTTCCCAGCCCAAATTCCTATTCATGGTTATTTAGCCACCTACGGTTCTTCTCGCCTCCAAATTTCTGCTCGTACTACCAAAGATGACTTGGAAAAACAAAGCCCTCCTACCTATAGTCTTTTCAATACTGATGCCGTGTTGTTGGATGTAGAGCAGTTGTTGAAAGAGACCAAGGCGTATCGTCCTGCTGATTTTGAGCAAATTGTCAATATATTTAAAACATTGCTGCCCAATTTGGCAAAAATCGAAATAGACAGTACGACCAAGACCATCCAAGTCAAATACTACGAAAAAGACGACGAAGGAAATTTGGTCAATGAGGGAGTAACTTTTACGCAGTTGGCGGCGGGCTACCGCAACATTATCGCCATGATTGGGGACATGATTTATCGGCTTTCTACCAAACAAGATGTAAGTAATCTCTCTGATTTAGAGGGGATTGTTATCATTGATGAACTCGAACTACACTTACATCCTAAGTATCAAAAGCTGTTTGTACAAAAACTAACCGAGTTGTTTCCGAAAATTCAGTTTATCGCCTCTACGCACAGCCCGATTCCGCTGTTGGGAGCTCCGCCCGAAACGATTATCCTGCACGTAACACGCAGCGAGGAACGCGGGATTGAAGTAGAAAAGTTAGACGTTGATTTTAGGGTACTCACGCCTAATGCGATTCTGACGTCGCCTATTTTTGGATTTCAAGACTTGATACCCGAAAGTAAGCCCCACTCAGAGATGATTAGAAACGAACAAACATACACCGAGGTACTCTTCAATGATCAATTGGACAAGCAAATTGACGAATATTTGACCGAAGAAAATAAACAAGAACTCCTCAGTTTGCTCAAAAAATAATGAGAAGAGTAGTCAAAAATTTGGCTCAAAAACCTGCTTCACTATCGCGTCCAGATATGCACGATTTGTTGGAGGCGATTGCCGCCAATAAGAATTTGATTAACAGCGATATTTATCGGGGTAAAATCAGAAACGAACATAAACAAACGCTACGCGAGGAAGTGGTAGAAGCCCTCGAAGCCCTCTATCATGGCAAATGTGCCTATTGTGAGCAGTTTACTGAAACTTATATTGAACATTATCGTCCTAAAAATGGAGTCAATGGCAGTAATCCCAGGCATGGCGGGTATTTTTGGCTGTGCTACGAGTGGAGTAATCTGGTCCCCTCCTGTCACGAATGTAACAAAGTAGGAACTGCAAAAGGAAACCATTTCCCTGTTAAACATACCCACGTCACATTTGCTCAGTGTAAAACCAACGGAGTACTTGACTTTGAAAAGTGCAATGCCCACCAGTCACCGCTTCTGGATGAAGAACCGTATTTGTTACATCCAGAAATTGACGAACCAAGCCTCTATTTGACGTTCAAAATAGATGATTTTAAGCGTGGTATAGCGCTCACTTCTGAAGGGCAAAATCAAGATAGAGGTCGGGAAACAATACGAATTTGTAATCTCAATCGCACCGAATTGCTACGCAAAAGGCAAGAAGTAGTCATAGATCCAATTTTGAAAGGTATAAGACGTGCTTTTGGGAGATTGTCCAAAAACAGTATTGCTCCGAGCACATTTTTGGAGGAGATACGAGATATTATCGCAGACCAAATTGAGAAAACAAAGGACGAGAAATGCTCTTTTACGCTTTTACAGAAAAAAGTGGTAGAAGATGCAAACTCATTCCGTTCGTTGTTGGTTGAACAATTACCCGCCGAGCAGCGAGAAATTATTCAACTGTGTTTTGAAAAATACCAATCAATCCCCTAAACTAATGAGACAAACCCTGTTACTCCTTTTCCTGAGCGTTAGTACTTTTGCCCAAGACGCTGCCTATTTAACCCCGCCCAAGCCGTTGGCCGATTTGGTCAATGCCGCTCCTACACCCACCGTAAGCGTGGACAGCCGAGGGCAATGGATGCTCATTTTGGAGCGCAACAACGCCACCACGACCATCGCCGAACTCTCGCAACCCGAACTACGACTGGCGGGACTGCGCCTCAATCCTGCGACCAACGGACCGAGTAGGGCGGTGTACATCAACAACCTCAAACTGCGGCGTGTCATGGCCAACGCCACCGACGTAGCCATTTCGGGCTTGCCCGCCAACGCGCAACTCTCCAACGTGCAGTGGTCACCCGACGACAGCAAAATCGCTTTTACCCACACCACTGATGCCAAAATTGAGCTTTACGTGGCCGATGTCGCCACCGCTACCGCTCGCAAAGTAAGCGACCTCGCGCTCAACGGCGTGTTGGGG
>JALOLW010000213.1 GCA_025455795.1 Spirosomataceae bacterium | reverse complement strand
CGTGGCGCGACCGCATCAAAAAAGATTGGAGCTACGACTTCACGTTGGCGTTGTCTGACTGGACTGCCGAAATTACCAAATTCAATAACCCCACTGGTGCGTTGCCCAACAACAACAACATTTTTTACGTGGGTCAAAAATTGGGTGAAATTTGGGGTTTTGAAACCGTGGGTATTTTCCAAACCGCTGACGAAGTAGCCAAAGCACCTCGCCAAAACAATATCGGTGCCAACTGGCGGCCTGGCGATATTCAGTACGCCGACCTCAACGGCGACGGTACCATCAGCCTTGGCAACGGTACACTCGCCAATCCCGGCGACCGCCGTATCATTGGCAATACCACACCTCGCTATACTTTTGGTATCAACGGTGGATTGGGCTATAAAAACTGGCGATTGACGGTATTCTTCCAAGGTATTGGCAAGAGAGACCACTGGCCTACCAACGACAACTGGACGTGGTTTTTCCCCTTCAACGCTGGTCACGTAGAACGCTACTATATCACCGATACTTGGCGTGAAGACAACCGCGACGCTTACTTCCCAGCGGCACACATCTCGACTAACGACAAGAAGAACGTACAGGTACAGACGCGCTATTTGCAAAGTGCCGCCTACATTCGCTTGAAGAACATCTCGTTGAGCTATGATTTGCCAACGTCACTCATCAAAAAAGTGGGCTTGGGTAGAGCATCTATCTTCGGTACGGGTATGAACCTTTGGGAGTACACCAAAATGCGTAAACCGCTTGACCCTGAATCTATTCAGTCGGCAGCGATTGAGTATCCCATGCAGCGTATTGTTACCTTGGGCTTGAACGTGACGTTCTAAACCACAGTGGTATTGAGTAGTCAGTATTGTGTATTGAGTACTCAGTATTAAGAAGAAATTGATAATTACAAAAACTCAAACATAGTTTTTTTAATGAAAACACACATTTTCAAAATAGGAATTGCCAGTTTGATAGCACTGTTTGTCACTGGCTGCAACGATAAGTTTTTGGAGCGTTATCCGCTCGACCGTATCTCCAACGAAACCTTTTGGAATACCGAAAACGACTTGCGCGTTTATAACAACGGGCTGTACGATTTGGCCCGCAACGACGACAATGTGCCTATTCTTCACGCCCACTTCAACGGTTTTGATAGTCACTGGGGTAGTTTTTGGTTTTTGGACGAGTATGCCGACAACATGGCCGCCAACCACGCTCGCCACACGCAGTTTATGCAAGTACGCGCAGGTAAGCACGTCGTACCCGCGACGGCAGCCTCGCAGTGGTTTGGGTACAAAGGCTGGAATTTTATAAGGGCTTGCAACGTAGGCTTAGAAAACTACGACAAGGCCAAAATCGCCCAAAACATCAAAGACCGCTACATTGCCGAGGCGCGCTTGTTCAGAGGCTGGTTTTATGCCGAAAAAGTCACTAAATTTGGCGATGTGCCGTGGACTGAGAAGGCCCTCACCACTGATTCACCAGAGCTTTTTGCGGCGCGTATGCCTCGTGAGCAAGCCATGGAAAAAGTACTGGCTGACTTGGATTTTGCCTCTACCAAACTCCCCGATAGCTGGGGAGATGGCAACGCCCCAGGACGCATCAACCGTTGGTGTGCGTTGTTGGTCAAGTCTCGCGTGTGCTTATTTGAAGGTACTTGGCGCAAATACCACGGGGGGACCAACCCCAACAAATGGCTTGAAGAAGCTGCCAAAGCCGCCAAGGAGTTGATGGACAAGGGCCCATATCGTCTGTTCAGCACGGGTAACCCCAATTTGGATTATAACTCGTACCACCGCGTACTCAACCTTGCGGGCAATCCCGAAGTGATGTACTGGCGTCGCTATCAGTTGGGGGTATTTACCAACCACGTACAGTCGTACTTCGACTACGCGGGTGGCGCATCAAAAAGCATGGTAGAAGATTATCTTTGCACTGATGGTCAGCCTATTACGTTGTCACCACTCTACAAAGGCGACGCCAAAATCGAAGACGTGTTTGAAAATCGTGACCCACGTCTGCGCCAAACGGTGCTTCACCCTGCCGACGCTGCGTTTTATAAGTATCACCTCGGCGACGGGCGCACCTACCCCCGTATCAACGGCATGGAAGGCGGCTATCGTTCGAGCACGGGCTACCACATCATCAAGCATTACAACGCCGACGATATGATTGGGAAAGCCTTCGACACCGCCGAGTCGCCGGGCATCATCATGCGTTTTGCAGAAGCACTCTTGAACTATGCCGAAGCACAAGCCGAATTGGGCAAGATTTCACAAGCCGACCTCGATGCAAGTATCAACAAACTTCGTGACCGCGTGAAAATGCCCCACCTCAAGCTCGACAAAGTACCCGTGGATCCACGTTATGCTGCCGATGGAGTTTCGCCTATCATTGCCGAGATTCGCCGCGAGCGTCGCGTGGAGTTGTTTATGGAAGGTTTCCGCTACAACGACCTGCGCCGCTGGAAGCAAGGCAAAAAACTCACCACTCATACGATGGGAATGTTGTGGGATGCCGCAGCGATAGCGCGTTATCCACGCTCTGCCGTCAGAACCATTGTAGATCCTGTTTCAAAGAAAACGTACATCAATGTTTTTGGTGGGTCTGACTGGGACAACCCCGTGTTTGACGAAAGCAAGCACTACCTCTGGCCAATCCCGCTCGATGTGCTGTCCCAAAACCCTGCCATCAAGCAAAATCCAGGCTGGCAATAAGTCAATAAGCAAAAGTTTTCGGGTGTATCCCCGCAAGGGTTCAAAACCCTTGTGGGGCTGAATTCGACGAATCAAGCACCCGAAAACTTTCACTTTGGTACTTAAACGTAAAAGCTCCCGAAGGTTTCAAACTTTCGGGAGCTTTTACATTATTGAGTACTCAATTCTTGCAAAATCTGCTGTATTTCGGCCACGCTTTTGACGTCCGAGCAAGTGAGAAGGAGTTTGTTTTTGAGGTCGCGGAGCGCGAACCGCTTCGGATGCGCCTGTACGTGGGCGAGGATATGCCCAAATTTGTCAGATTGAAAAAAGGCGTCGTTGCCTTCGGTGACGAAGTACGCTTTGAAGGTATTGTTCTTGAGCGTGAGTTTGTCAATAAAAATCGCTTCGGCCATCCACCTGATTCTCACCATTTCGAGCAGCCCCTTTACTTCACCAGGGAGCGGGCCGAAGCGGTCTGCCACCTCATCGCCAAACGCACGGAGTTCTTCCTCACTTTCGATGTTGTCCAGACGAGTATATAACGATAACCGCTCCGAAATATTTTTGACGTAGGTATCAGGAATCAAAATGGCCAAGTCGGTTTCGATTTGACAATCTGTTTGAATGGTTTGGACAACATCGCCGAGGTCAAACAAATCTTTGAACGTGGTCTGTTTGAGTTCTTGCACGGCTTCATCCAAGATTTTGTGGTACATTTCGTAGCCGAGGTCGTTGATAAAGCCGCTCTGTTCAGCGCCAAGGAGATTGCCCGCCCCTCTGATGTCGAGGTCACGCATGGCAACTTTGAAGCCGTCGCCGAGTTCAGAAAACTCCTCCAACGTCTGTAAACGCTTGCGGGCGTCGGTGGTGAGATGTGAAATGGGCGGGGTGAGTAAATAACAAAACGCTTTGCGATTGGAGCGACCCACTCGCCCGCGCATCTGGTGCAGGTCTGACATGCCGAAATAATGCGCCGAATTGATGATGATGGTGTTGGCGTTGGGGATGTCAATGCCCGACTCGATGATGTTGGTACTGACCAAAATATCGTATTCACCCTCAATGAACTTCATCATCACTTTTTCGAGTTTGTCGCCTTCCATTTGGCCGTGAGCTACGCCGATACTCGCCTCTGGCACGAGCCGCAAGATGAGGTTGGCGATAGAATCAATGTCATTGACGCGATTATGCACAAAAAACACCTGCCCGCCCCGATTGACCTCGTAGCTGACGGCGTCACGGATGAAGGCTTCGTTGAACACGTGTACCTCGGTCGTGACGGGTTGGCGGTTGGGTGGAGGCGTGGCTATCACTGACAAATCTCGTGCGCCCATAAGCGAGAAGTGCAACGTGCGCGGAATAGGCGTAGCCGTGAGCGTAAGTACGTCAATGTTGAGTTTTAGTTCTTTGAGGCGGTCTTTGACTTTGACCCCAAACTTTTGTTCTTCGTCAATCACCAACAGCCCTAAGTCCTTGAATTTGATGTCTTTATTAACGATTCGGTGCGTACCAATCAAAATATCAATCCGCCCCGATTCTACGTCTTTCAAAATGTCTTTGATTTCTTTTTCGGATTTAAAACGATTGATATACGCCACCCGTGCGGGAAAATCGGCCAAACGCTCGCTGAACGTTTTGTAGTGCTGCATCGCCAAAATCGTGGTGGGCACCAGTACCGCCACTTGTTTGCTATCGGCTACGGCCTTAAACGCCGCCCGAATCGCCACCTCAGTTTTGCCAAAGCCCACATCACCGCACACCAATCGGTCCATGGGGTGTTGTTTCTCCATGTCGTCTTTTACGTCGGAGGTAGCTTTGGCTTGGTCGGGGGTGTCTTCGTACAAAAACGATGATTCCAACTCGACCTGCATGTACGTATCGCGATTGAAGGCAAAGCCGTGCGCCGAGCGACGTTTGGCATAAAGCGCAATCAACTCCTGCGCGATGTCCTTGATTTGTCGTTTGACTTTGGCTTTTTTGTTGTCCCAATCGCCCGTACCAAGTTTGCTCATCACCACCGTACCGCCTTCTTTGCCCGTGTATTTGGCGATTTTGTGCAAACTATGAATACTCACCAACAAAATGTCGTTGTCTCGGTAAATCAGCCGAATTGCTTCTTGTTCTTTGCCACCCACATCCACTTTTTCAAGTCCCGCAAAACGCCCAATGCCGTAGTCCACGTGAGTTACGTAGTCGCCTGTTTGGAGCGACTTCAACTCCTTCATTGTCAATGCTTTCGATTTGCTAAACTTCTCTTTGACGTGGTATTTGTGAAACCGCGCAAAAATTTGGTGGTCGGTATAGCATACAATTTTGAGTTGCTCATCCACAAACCCCTCGCGTAGCGAAATATTCATCGGCTGAAACTTCACGCGCGGGTCGAGTTCGTCAAAAATCTTTTCCAATCGCTCCAACTGCTTGGCCGACTCCGCCACGATGACGTTGGTAAAACCCTGCATCTGCCGCTCGGCCAAATCGTCAATCAGACGGCGAAAATCTTTGTTGAAAGAAGGCTGAGGCCGCCCCCCAACCCCCAGAGGGGGAACTGAGACTATTCCCCCACTGGGGGTTGGGGGGCGAAAATAAAACCTCCGCCCAAACTCCACCGTCTTGAAAGTTTTTATCTGATTAAGAAAACCTCGACGGGTTTCAAAAAGCAGATTGGGGTCGGCAACCAACTGAATATCACCACTTTTGACCGACTCCAACGCTTGCTCGGCTTTTTTGAAACATTCTTCGATGACTTCGAGCGTAAGTTCTACGTCTTTGAACCACAGCAGGGCGTTGGTGGGCAAAAAACTCAAAAAAGATTCGCGGGTCTCGAGCGTGAGTTTACTCTGAATATCGGGGATAATGTTAATTTGGCTTACTTTCTCGACCGATAGCTGCGTGTCGGGATTGAAAGAGCGGATGCTCTCGACTTCGTCGCCGAAGAGTTCGATGCGGTACGGGTACTCACTCGCGTACGAGAACACGTCAATGATGCCCCCACGAACCGAAAACTGCCCCGCTTCATAGACAAAATCGGTGATTTCAAAGTCATAGCTCAACAAGAAATCGCGCAAGAACTGCGCGTCTAACTTCTCGCCCTCGCGCACGGTGAAGGTGTTGGAAAGCAGCGAGCGTTTGTTGATGACTTTCTCAAACAACGCCTCTGGATAGGTCACAATAATCCCACCCCAAAAGCCCCCCCCGCCCCCAGAGGGGGAGTCATTATTTCCCCTTTGGGGGGCAGGGGTAACAGTTGTGAGGTTGGGGTTATTGAGTTTATTGAGAATTTCGGCCCGCATCAATACATTAGCGTTTTCGATTTCCTCGTAGTGATAGGGGCGTTTGTAGGAAGTAGGATAATACAGCACTTCCTGACCGAGCAGATTTTGGAGGTCGTTTTGGAGGTAGGCCGCTTCTTCGCGGTCTTGGGCTACAATGAGCTGTATGCGAGATATACTCCGATGAACTGCCGCCGCCAGCACCGCATCCATGCTACCCGCCAAACCTTTGATTTGGACGTGTGGCTGCGAGCCAGTGATTTGATTGACAATGAGTTGGACGAGACTATCGCTGGTGTAGAGTTGGAGAAATTGATGAGGGAGCATTGGGATTAAAAAGAAAAGCGCAGGCCGCCTGTGATGTTGAGAATGCCTACGTTTTGGCTTTCAGTAGTGGTAATGGGCGTGGTCACGCCGTTGTTGAGCGTGACGCGCGTCACTACTTCGGCAAACTCAACATTGGTATAAGTAGCATCGCTGTTGATGACGAGGCCAAATTTTTTGCTCAAATTGATAAAAACCGTCGCCCCCGCGCCGTAGGCGATGTCTTGGCCTTGCTTGCTATCGGCTTCGATACGCGCCGCGCGGTTGCCAAGTAAGCCATTGATGGTAAACTGAGGACTATTGACCATGACATACCCCGCCAACAGCCGCCCTTGCAGGCCAAACACCCCCCAGTGTTTGGTGAGCGTCGGTCCCGCCATGAGGCTAAATCCTGACCATTTTTGAGCGGTGATGTCCAAGTTAGTCAAATTATAATAGCCCGCTTGCACTTCGAGGGGTTCTTTACGGGTTTCATTTTGGTTGTAATTGACCCGTGCCGTGAGGCCGATGGCTTTCCAGAGGCGTGCATCAAGCCCGATTTGTCCTGCGAGGCCATTGCCCGCCAGTTGGGCGCGGGGCGAAGGGGTTATTTTTTCGGCGATTTTGCGAAGAGATACACTCGGACCCGCCGAAAATGTGAAAGCAAAACGGGGCGTTTCTTGGCCGTAAACGGTGGTGGACAGAAGATTGACAAAAGCAAAAATAAGGCAGTACAGTCGCATAAATTTCAAAGACGTTTTTGAACAAGTACAGTCGCATAAATTTCAAAGACGTTTTTGAACAACGAAGGTACAGCCAATTTTTTAAATTCAAAACCGCTTCTTGGTTACATTTGTTTTGGCCGCAGACCCTCAAAACCTTTTTCTTAAAAATCCCCCAATTGGGGGATTGCCCAGCCTGGCTTTTGGGCGCAATTTTGCATCCAGATAACTTTTCTTTGGAAAATAAAAAGGAGAAAAACACCCTTTTTGCCACGGGAAAAATACGGTATCAAATACGGGAAATTTCCCGTTGTATGGGCTTGCACGATACGCTTCCTTTGCAACGAAACTTTAACCTTTTACCCCGCTCTATGCACTCGACTACTATTCCGATTGACTACTATTCCTACCAGCACCATCTGCCATTTGACTGGCAAGCCGTACAATACATGGACGGCGTGCGCGGCATAGACCCCACTACCAAAAGCCTCCTCATGCACGACGGCAGCCTCGTCCCCATAGCAAGGCGGCGGTGGGGAGAGGTGGTGAGGAGAGTAGCCCCGTAAAAAGGAAAACCATAAAATAACCTAAACCAACGTGGCGACGTTACGCAAAACTTATAATATGAGGAATCAATTCAAATATTGCTTAAAACCGCCATGAATTCGTCGAGTGTGATGACTTGTACTTTGGGGAAGGGAATGGATTTCAAAACTTTAAAATGCCTATCGAAAGTAACGACAGCATAAGCACCTGAAGCGATAGCTACATCAACAAATGGATTATCATCTGGGTCAGATTTAATCAAATTCCAGCGATAAAAGCGAGTAATAAGTTC
>JALOLW010000212.1 GCA_025455795.1 Spirosomataceae bacterium | reverse complement strand
CTCCCATGCGTCGAATCGCTTCATTGCCTCGGTCAAGAGTAAGTCGGCTGCGATTTCTTCGTTTGCATTGGGAGCGATATAAAATGCAGCTAAGATTCCCGCTCGAGGATCCGGCGCATCGAAAGCGGCGTTTGCCCCGTAGGCGACATGAGCAAACCCTATGGGTTGCTCGTCATCTTCGATAATCAGAAGGTCATCGGGCACAAAGAACGGCTTCGAAAGAACGCATGATTCGAAGTGAACGGGCCGGACGCGATGCGGCCAATGCATCGCCTCATGATGGAGATTCCAGATCCTGGCCAGATCAGGCGTATCAGTGTTGCAGTAGGGGCGAATCAAGTACGGCACAAGCGTCATCGTCTATCAAGTCAAATCGCTCAAAAATTGCCGCTAAATCGAAATCAAGGTTTTTCATCTCTCCTATTTTTAGACAAAATTACGATAATATGAAGGAGTTTTCCGAATCTTGACGGCCAATTTCATCCAAAAGTACAGTGACTACTTCGCCTGCTTCGGCGAGGGTTTCGGGCTTGCCCACGTCGCACCAGAGGTCGTTGTCGTGGCGGTAGCCCATTACAGGGTGGCTGTTGGCGATTTGCAAGTACCAATCAATCATCGAAAAGTAGTCTGTATCGGGTACAGTTTCAAAAATAGCGGGGTCAATGACATGAAAGCAACTGAAAGAACACATGGACATTTCAGCAGCCAAACGACTGATTTTGACGGCCTTGGTCTTGGTGTTCATCCACCCGCAGAGGCGCATACCGCTGTCGTGGAGCATGTAGCGGCTCGTGTCGCGCTGCTGTACGGCGTAGGTAGCCAACACCCCCGACGCGACGTGCGCGGCGTGGAGCTTGGCGAGGTCAATGTTACTCAAAATATCGGCATTACACACAAAAAATGGCTTACCATCGTCGAAAAACCAAGCCGCTTTTTTGAGGCCACCACCCGTTTCGAGGGGTTTTTGTACTTCGTGTGAAAGCTCAATACGAATCCCGAAGTTGTTTTTTGATTGGATAAATTCTTCAATTTTTTCGGCAAAATGATGGGTATTGATGATGATTTCGCGCACGCCGAAGTGAATCATGCGGCGGATATTGATCTCCAACAGCGATATACCACCTACCTCGACAAGCGCTTTGGGGCGGTCGTTGGTCAGGGGTCGAAGGCGAGTCCCCAAGCCCGCCGCAAATATCATTGCTTTCATTTCTTACTTTTCGCCAGTTGAAGAACGGTTTTGTGCAGAATTCTTTGAAGCAAAGATAGACAAATCTTCTTATAAAACAGATGAAGCTACCAGCAAGTGCCAGTAGCTTCAACGGAGTACAACAAAACCACAGTCAACCGAATAGCGAACTATTCGCCTGTGGTCTCGTTGGTGGGCTTTAAGTGTTTACATAAGAGCAGGATAGTGCTTTATATTATGCTTCTACCAAAAACTCATCGTGCTGACTGATATCCAACCCTGCCTTTTCGTCTTCTTCTGATACACGCAAAGGAAGGATTTTATCAGTAATAAAAAGCACAACGTAAGACATTACAAAAGCAAACACGGATACGATGACCAAAGCAATCAAATGGTTTTTGAAAAGTGTGAACTGGCCATACGCCAAACCTTCGTCCACGACAGCGGCGTTGATAGCTTTTGAAGCAAACACGCCAGTCATCAACATTCCCATCATACCGCCTACCCCGTGGCAAGGGAACACGTCGAGGGTGTCATCCAAAGTAGTCTTGGTACGAAGGTGTGCGAGGTAGTTGGACACGATGGCCGAAATTGCTCCTATAAAAATAGACTGCGAAATAGTGACAAAACCGCAAGCAGGTGTGATAGCTACCAAACCTACTACTGCGCCAATCGCAAAGCCCAAAGCCGAGGGTTTTTTGCCTTTGGCTACGTCAAACAATACCCAAGCGATACCTGCGGCAGCGGCAGCAGTATTGGTAGCCCCCAGTGCCGACACGGCCAACGGCCCCGACCCAACAGCCGAACCCGCATTGAAACCAAACCATCCGAACCACAACAAGCCTGTTCCCAACAATACGTAGGGAATGTTGGCAGGGGGCAAAAAGTTGGCTTCTACGTGCGCCTGACGACGCTTCAAGTACAACGCACCCGCCAAAGCAGCCCAACCCGCGCTCATGTGCACGACCGTACCACCCGCAAAATCCAACACCCCCATCTTGAACAAGAAACCGTCGGGATGCCAAGTCCAGTGAGCCAATGGTGAATAAACTAAAACACTAAACAAAATCATGAACAAAACATACGAGCGGAAGTTGATACGCTCGGCCATCGAGCCATTGACAAGGGCTGGCGTAATCACGGCAAATTTCAACTGGAAAAACGCAAACAACGCCAACGGAATCGTAGGGGCCAATGACCAAGGTTTGCCGTCAAGTACTCCCTTGAACATAAAGAATGTAGAAGGGTCTCCAATCCAGCCACCAATTGAGTCACCAAAAGCAAGGCTAAAACCTACGACTACCCATACAATACTGATGATGCCCATCGCAATAAAACTCTGCAACATGGTCGAAATCACGTTTTTGTGATTGACCATCCCGCCGTAGAAATACGCCAAGCCTGGGGTCATCAGCAATACAAAGGCCGTGGCAACGAGCATCCAAGCGGTATCGCCAGAGTTGATGCCTTCGGTGACGATTTGGGTGGGAATTGAAGGCTGAACGACGCCCAAAATCGCAATACCCAACAAAATAAGCAATGGGATGTACTTTTTCATGATGTATAAAATGGTTTTGTTGTAATTGATTAGGTTAGAATTTGTAGATAAACGCCAAGCCGAGAGTGGATTGAGAATTTTTGGTAAAATCACCCTTGTTGTCCTCAAACTGTTGCATTTTGGTTTCACCAGTGCCTTTAAGTTTGGCGTAGGCATCCATTCTAAATTCTGGTTTGATGAGCAAATGACCGTCGGCCAGGGTGAAGTTGCCCGTGAGTGTCAATGAATTGACAGAAGTACCTTCGCCTTTTTTGTTGAGTAAAGCCCGAACGCCGCTTGAATTGTCAAAATACTCGTAACGCGCTCCGATACTAAAAATATCAGATGCCGCGTAGCTCAAATAACCTGCCGCCCCGCCCCATGTCATGGCAGCGGTTGGGCCCACAACACCTTGATATTCACCTTTTTGTGAACCATACGCGGCGTTAGCTCCTATCAAGAGCTTGTCAGTAGCTTGAAGCGTAGTCACCAAATCCAATACGCGATAGTGCGCGTCAGGCGTGTTGCCTTGGTCGTCGGCATTGGCTTCGTTGCTATTGATAAAGTTCAGATACACATTCCAGCCTTTGGCAGGATTCAGAAACAACTGCGAGATAAATCCTTTTTTGCGGTTGTTGTCGTTGAGGTTGTCCACGTTATTGACCAATCCTACCATCAAAGATGCTTTGTCAGAGAATGCGTAAGTACCTTTCAAACCAATGTGATAAAATGGACCATTGTTGAAGAGGTTAGAAAGTGAATAGTTGAAATTGACGGGGGCATCTATCACTTCGTAGCCAATGTGAGTACCAAACTGACCTGCGGTGAGGGTAAATTTACTCGATGCTTTCCAGTTGAAATACGCCTGCTTGATGGCGAGCGCGGTGTTGGTATTGGTGCCAAGCGCGCCGAGAACGTTACCGTAGTTACCGAGGTCGGCGTTGGGACCAAATGCCAAGTCCACCACCACGTCCGACTTTTCGTTGCTGTACTGCATCTTGGTTTGTACCAAGCCCAACGAAAACTGTCCAGCACGCTGGTCAAAAGCACGGGCATTGGTAGCTCCTATGTTTTTGCGCGAAGCGGGGTTGTTGAAATTGCCGATGTAGTACGAATCCAAGTAGCCAGAAAATGTAAATTTGTCTTTTTTCTCATCTTCAATTTTGGCTTCGGTTTTCACTTCTGTCTTTTCGTCTGATTTCTTCGGGTCGTCATTACCCTTTGGAAAAGCCAAAAAAGTTGAAAACAAACATAAAACAAGTAATTCTAACTTTTTCATAATATTATTTTGTTTTAAGTGGGTGGTATGTGGTTTTGTTTTTCGATACAAACATTTTGTATTTTTTGATGTTTTCCAAATATTTAGTTTAATTTTTAAGTAATATTTGTCAAAAAAATGATTTTTATTTAAAATTTAATATTTATTTTTAGATAAATGCAATAATTTTTTAATCAAATACTGTTTTTAACTTATTCTGTATTTTTTAAATTTTTCAAAATATTATTTTATTTAAGATGGCGAATAAAATACCGCCAAAACTCAAAAAAAACACATTTTTAGATTTTAAAACAATAAAAAAGCCCCCGAAACATTTCGGGGGCTTTGGCGTATTTATTTATCAAGTTAGTTGTTACTCAGCGTGTAGCCAAGCTTTCTTCGCAAGGAGCGTTTCTTCATCTTCTACGTTGTCGGGGTCTGGTACGCAGCAATCTACGGGACACACCGCCGCGCATTGTGGCTCTTCGTGGAAGCCCATGCACTCGGTACATTTATCAGTCACAATATAATAAAACTCATTGGAGACGGGAGACTGCTTCAGTTTTGCGCTGACAACCGTGCCATCGCCGTAATCTATTTCCTCCAAATGGGTACCGCCCGCAAAAGTCCATTCGACACCTCCTTCGTATATTGCTGTATTCGGACACTCAGGCTCGCAAGCCCCGCAGTTGATACATTCGTCCGTAATCATGATTGCCATAATTGCACTATCGTTTAGTTTTGAGATATTTGTAGTCGCAAAAAGAAAAACAAATTTAATTATTTAAAGTTTCAGTCAAGCGTAAAACACTGAAAATCTTTGTCAAATTGTATTTTTTATATAATTATTCTGATGAAAAATATTTTAAAATCAATATCACCGTTTGTTAAACTGGGTCAATGGCTTCAACAAAAACAATACGGTGACCTGGTAACCAAAGCGTATTTGTACAATAACTGGTTTACACCCGATAATGTTACGACTTCCCTACAAGCAATAGCGGATGAATTTTTGGACGAACAAAAACTAACCAATTGGCTCTCTCACTATGACGTAAAAACCCCCGCTACTCCCCAGAAAGTGGGTGTAGTGATGGCTGGAAACATCCCTGCGGTGGGTTTTCACGATGCAATGTGTGTGCTACTGAGCGGGCATCATTTGATGGCCAAACTCAGCACCGACGACCGCACGCTGATATTTGCGCTTCTCGAAAAACTCGTTGAGTTTTACCCTGCGCTTCAAGCCCGCATCACCCTCGCCGACCGACTCAACGCTGCCGATGCGTTTATTGCCACTGGCAGCGACAACACGGCGCGGTATTTTGAATATTACTTTTCTAAGAAACCCCACATCATCCGTCGCAATCGTACCTCTATCGGTATTTTGACGGGCCAAGAGTCGGCCGCGGAGTTGGCCGCGCTTGGGCAGGACGTTTTGCAGTATTTTGGGTTGGGCTGTCGCAATGTTGCCAAAGTATTTGTTCCCAAAAATTACAACTTTGCCAATTTTTACGAGGCCATAGAACCCCAAGGCGATACTTACGTGGGGCATCACAAGTATTTCAACAATTACGAGTACAACAAATCGGTGTATTTGATCAACAAAGAGCCTCACTTCGACAACGGCTTTCTGCTTGCCCGCGCGAGTGAGGCACTTGTATCACCGATTTCGGTATTGTTTTTTGAGGAGTACGACCAAGATCTCGAAGCGCGTATCGTCAAACATTCGCATAAAATCCAGTGCATGGTTTCTTCAAATGGGTGGTACAAAGGCAGTTTGCCTTTTGGGCAAGCACAGTCTCCTACGCTTTCAGACTACGCCGACGGTGTGGATACGATGGCGTTTATGGCTTCAATTTTTCCTTAAAGACTTTCCGAAACTTATCCACTTTGGGTGCTACTACAAAGGCGCAGTAGCCCTGGTCGGGGTTGTTGGCAAAGTAATTTTGGTGGTACGCTTCGGCCTTGTAAAATGTGGGGGCTTGGGCTACTTCGGTCACAATCGGCTTGGCATAAGCCCCCGAAGCGTTGAGTTCTTTGATGGCTTTTTCGGCCAAATTCTTCTGGGCTTCGTTGTGGTAAAAAATCACCGAGCGGTACTGCGGCCCGATGTCATTGCCCTGACGGTCTTTGGTGGTGGGGTCGTGTACGCGGAAAAACACTTCTAACAGCTCGGCATAGCTTACCACTTTGGGGTCGTATTTGAGTTCGACACACTCGGCATGACCCGTAGTTTTGGCGCAAACTTGCTCGTAAGTGGGGTTGGGTACGTGGCCACCCGCGTAGCCCGATACGACCGACTCTACCCCTTTCATTTCCTGATAGACTGCCTCTGTGCACCAAAAGCAACCCGTGCCAAAAGTGGCGGTTTCTAATCCTGTCATTTTTTTAGCGTTGTTTTCCATTTTTTCGATTTTTGAGGCCGACTGCCCCTGCCCACACGATACCAATGAGGTAAGTGTCAGTGCCGCAAAACTAATTTTTTTGATGAGTGCTTGCATATCAAGTAACATGATTGTAGAAATGATGATTCGTAAATACATACGATAAAACTCTTTTTTTTAACGAACTTTGCGCCAAAAAGTTTCGTAAATCAAGCATGACTCGTACTGAAATATCTTCTTTGGGCGAATTTGGCCTCATAGACCGCATTCGTCGGCAATTTGACACACGCCTGCCACAAACCATTCGCGGTATCGGCGACGACGCCGCCGTGATAGACACCGATACGCACTTTTACACCTTACTCTCTACCGATATGCTCGTGGAGGGAGTTCATTTTGATTTGTCATACACTCCGCTCAAGCATCTCGGTTACAAGGCTGCGGTGGTCAATTTCTCGGACATTGCCGCCATGAACGGTACACCGCAGCAAATCACCGTAAGTTTAGCCCTGAGCAATCGTTTTTCGGTAGAAGCCATAGATGAACTGTACGCGGGTATCAAAGCGGCTTGCGATGCCTACAATGTGGACTTGGTGGGCGGCGACACCTCGGCCTCGCGTGCAGGATTGATGATTTCGATTACAGTGGTAGGAACGGTCGCCAAAGACAAAATAGCGTATCGAAACACCGCCAAACCCAACGACGTTCTCTGCGTCACGGGCGACTTG
>JALOLW010000211.1 GCA_025455795.1 Spirosomataceae bacterium | reverse complement strand
ACGAGTGTGTGGCACCGAAAAGGAAACGACGAAACCAAAGGCGCAGAAATAGACTTAGTGATAGACCGAAAAGACCATGTAATCAGTCTTTTTGAAATCAAATTTTCAAATGCCCCTTATTCCATCACCAAAAGTTATGACCTTGTTTTGAGAAATAAAATGGGCGCATTTAGAGAAGAGACTAAAACCCGAAAAGCCCTTTTTATGAACATGATTACACCTTTTGGGCTGGTTCAAAACGAATATGCACGCTCTATCGTGCAGCATGAGTTTACCCTGAATGACCTGTTTACGGGTTAAGCACTTACCCAAAAACACGCCGATAAATGGGCTTGCGATACATAAATTGCGCCCAAAGAGCGGGATACATCAAATAATCCATCAACGGAAATGGTGTTTTGAACTCGATTTCATCAGCAATGACCGTATGACCGTCGGGGGTACTGATGAGACGATGTTTGTGCCGCCAATATCGCAGAAAAAAGGGCAATTTCGTACCTTCATCCACAAAAAAAATCTCTTTCTCGGTCGTTTGTTGGTCAGTGATACGGCTTGTC
This sequence comes from Spirosomataceae bacterium, assembly GCA_025455795.1. GTDB lineage: Bacteria > Bacteroidota > Bacteroidia > Cytophagales > Spirosomataceae > Runella. Next base: position 6,594 of record JALOLW010000211.1, on the reverse strand, counting down.
CACTGCTGTTTGAAAAACAAAAAATTCAATTCCAACGATACGACATCCTCACGCAAGCAGCCGTCAAACTGCAGCACTTTGACAGGGGGAAAGGGCGGGGCGAGGCTTCTAAAAAGAGTTTCGTCAAAGCCAGCCCAAACTTGTTGATAGGGCTGATTGACGCGGGTGTGAATGTGTAAGTGCATCGGAAAAGTATGTCAGTGAATAAGATAACTGTGTTTGCCTTCCCGATGTTTGTATTAAGTGCGTCACACTATTTGATTGACAGATTATTTACCTATTATGTTTTGAATATCAACACCTTATCGCAGCGACTGACTGCAATTAACTGATAACTAATAACGGGTAACTATTTCTTTTTGGGTTTGATTTTCACCTTTTTGCGAGCGGCTTCATCGTCTTCGGCGCGGCGTTTTTGCATGGTTTCGGTGCGGTCGAGTTCTTCTGATTCCGCAAAAGCCTTCCAATCAAATTTTTCGTCAAAGGGGTCGAGGGCTTTTTGTGGGTCAAAGATTTGAGGATTGATAGACACGGCATTGAAGGGCGTAAAGTCGGGTGTACTGGTGAACAAATCGCCCAAATCGGTCGCCGTAGCGTCGTAATGATTGAGGTATGGAATACCAAGCGTATGCCAAAACGTCTTAAAAACACTCCCAAAACTGTAATGCTGATGCCCCACGTAGCCTTTTTTGACGTAAGGTGAAATCACCAACAACGGACTGCGGTGCGCGTCTATATGGTCCACGCCGCCTTGGGGGTCGTCTTCCAGTACCACTATCATCATGTTTTTCCAGTAAGGAGTACGACTCAAAAACTCCACCGTGCGCCCAAGTGCGAGGTCGTTGTCGGCCATGTAGCTTTCTACAAACGGAAAGCCCGCCTTCGCTCGTTCGCGCGTGCCGTGGTCGTTGGGGAGCATCAACGTGACCATCGAAGGCAAACCGCCTTTGCTCCATTTCTCGTTAAATTCTTTCATAAAAATATCTGCCCTGAACTGGTCAGGAATGGCCATGTTGTAGGTTGGAAAAATCTTGGAAGAACGGTCATAAAGGGGCGCAGGCAGTGGATAATTGACCGTGTAAAGCTCTCCGATGTACTTCATGGTGCTATCGGAATAGGCGGCGGCCATTTCGACCCCAAATCCGAAGTTATAAAACTCCTTTTTATTGCGTTCTAAATGCTCCCACATCGAGCCAGCTTCGTTGTAATCTTCGGGATAAATACTACCCGCCGAGCCATAAAACGACAGATTGCCAGGGGCTTTGGAATCAGCGCGGAGGTCTCGCTTACCACCATACGCAGCTGCTGTACCCGTTTCAACCCATTCGTTGGGGTAGGTATTGACCATCCAGCGGTGGCCATCGGCAGATACGTCGGCATCGCAATAAAAATTGTCAGACATCGCAAAACGTTTCGCCAGCGCGGTATGATTGGGCATGACATCGCCTTTTTCAATTTTGAGGGTTTTATTACGGTTCGCAAAATTTACCCCTAAGCCGTATCGTGCCAGTTTGGGGTCGCCATCACCACCTACAAACTGCCCAAAAACTTCATCGTAAGTTCGATTCTCTTTGGAAATAAACACAATGTGCTTAATCGGCGACTCGTAGGCCCCTGGAAAAGGAGGGATGGGAGTGTTGAGTTGGGAGGTGCGAGTGTCGAGTTGGGGGGCTTCTTTAAACATGAAATTATTTTCAACCACTTTTTTGGTCAAAGCCGTCAAATCAGCATCTTGCGGAATGTCAAAAACCGATACCGTTCCTTTCATCAAACTCCCCACGTAGCTACCTTCTGCGCCCATTTTGAAGTTAGCTCCGCCGTTGGGGCCACTTCCATACCCTTTGGCGTTGGCCACAATAAGTTTACGGCCATCAGGACTGACTTTGAGTTTGGATGGAAACCAGCCCGTGGGGATATGCCCCAGCACTTTTAGGGTCGGAATATCTATCACCGCCACGGCATTGATACCCGACTCGGCCACGTAAAGCCGTTTTTGGTCGGGCGATACCGCCACCCCAAACGGAATCACCCCACGGAGTTTTCCCAAACGCACATCAGGTTGGAGAAAAATCGTATGGACTACTGTATCTTTCTGAATATCAATGACCGAAATACAGTCGTTGTTGCCATTGGACACAAATACGTAGCGGTCAGTTGCCACGACAGAGTTGGGGCTGCTACCGCCTACTGCAGGAAAATCCTCGACCATCTGCCCGACCAAAAAGCCCGTTTTGATTTTCCGAACCCCACCCCCAGCCCCTCCGTGCGACGGTCCGACCCCGTGAGGGAGGGGAGCAATCCCCCCCTCTCCAAGTGGAGAGGGGACGGGGGTGAGGCGGCTGTTGGGGTAGCTCCACACCGAAAACGCTTCTGGCGCGTTGGGGTCGCCGAGGGCGGGAATGCCTTTTTCGGGGACACCCTCTTTCATTTCTTTTGAATTGTACTTAGTAGCAGGCCATTTGTGGGCGGTTTCTTTGAGATTTTTGGGGTTCAAGTCCGTAAAAGGCTTGTACTCAAACACGCCTACGTTGGCTACATACATGCGCGATTCGTCGGGAGAGAAACAAATCCCAAACGGATAGCGACCTGTGGGAATATTCTGCAAAATTTGTTTTGTAACAACGTCTATCACCACCACTCGAAAACCGATTTGGTCCACCACGTAGAGGGTTTTGCCGTCTTTGCTCAACACCATGTCGCCCAAGTACCCGTGCGAGTAGTCGAGGTTATCTTTTTTATAAGCGCAGTCAATCGTGCCTTTGGCCGCGCCCGTTTGGGTGTCAAAAAGATAGACTTTGTTGGTTTCGCCACCTGCTACATAAACCGTCTGTTGGTCGGACGAGAGGGCAAGTCCCATAAAACAGGCTTCCAAAACGCCATTTTCGGTTTTAGCTCCTTTCGGAATTTGAATCGTTTGGGGATTTTCGCTCAATGCGTCTTTGATAATCGTAATCGAAAACGGATTGATGCCAGAGTTGGCGGTAATGGCCATGCGCCCATCTTGGCTCAAAATCAGCCCGTAAGGGTGTGGTGCCGTGGTGATTTGCTTTCCCAAAGGCGTGATAAATCGTCCATTGGGGATGATAGTTTTGCCATTTTTGTCAATTTTTGTGGGCAAATCTCCCGCAGGAGCCGTAGCCACCCAGTTTTGAGCGGTAGTTCCGAATGAAAACAACAAAAATAATGCGTAGAAAAAACAGACGTGGGTTTTCATAAAAGTAGAGGTTTGACAAAAGTTTACCAATTCGAGCGATTACAAAATCTCTCAGAACGATGAGATTATGGTTCCAAATGTATAAAATCCTGTCCTAAACCACATTAAGAAATGATGAAGAAACGATATATCATCTCGTTGGGGATTTTAAGTGTGGCCTGTTATGGATGGATGGGGTATGGTTTGGAGCGTACTCAAACGGGTGAATTATTACTTACTTTCGGTTTGCTTTTTTTATGTTACGGCTTGATTATCAATCAAAAATGGAGTGATAGTAGCCTAAAACAATGGCTTTGGGTTGCCATTGGATTTAGATTCATTTTCTTATTTTCAACGCCTGCATTGTCCGACGATTACGCTCGCTTCGTTTGGGACGGGCGACTACTCGCGTCGGGCTACAATCCCTACCTTTACCTTCCTTCCCAGACTGTATCGCAGCCGTGGGCGGCCAACATTGGCTTGACTTCGTCACTTTTTGAACGGCTCAATTCGCCGCAGTATTTCACGGTTTACCCTCCTCTCAATCAGTTGATATTTGGTGTGGCTGCTTGGCTTTCATTCGGAAATCTAACCGCAAATCTTGTCCTTTTGAGGGCATCCATTCTCTTTGCCGAAATCGGAACGGTTTTCTATTTATTGCCATCATTAAGCACCAAATTTTTTCCAAAAGATACTCCTTTGCGTGCTTCATTGCTCTACGGACTCAATCCATTGGTCATTGTCGAACTGACGGGCAATCTTCATTTTGAGGCAATTACGCTATTTTTTCTATTATGGACAGTCAAGTTACTGCCTAAAAAATCGGGTTTATCGGCGACAATGTTGGCGTTAGCCGCAGGAGTTAAGCTGCTTCCGTTGATTTTTGTGCCGTTGTTTTGGTATCGGCTTGGTTGGCTCAAAGGAATTGGTTATGGCCTGATAATAGCAAGTATGACACTATTGATTTGGCTTCCTTTTTTTAATGTAAGTCTATGGCAAAACGTTTGGAACAGCCTTGATTTGTATTTTCAAAAGTTTGAATTCAATGCCAGCTTTTATTATTTGTTTCGGCAAGTAGGCTACTGGTTTACAGGCTACAACACTATCCAAACACTCGGTCCCATACTCTCTTGTGCTACCTTCATCGGGGCTATTTGGGTCGTATTTAGCAAAATGAGTTTACCCGAAAAAATGCTTTGGACACTCACACTCTACTTTTTGCTTGCCACGACTGTCCATCCGTGGTACATCACTACACTTGTTGCTTTTGGAGCGTTGAATAGACGCTGGTATCCTATCGCCTGGTCAGCGGCTTTACCCCTCACGTATCTTGCCTACAACACCATTCCGTATCAAGAAAACCTGACAGTAGTAACTGTAGAGTATTTAATAGTTTTTGGGGTATGGACTTATGAAGCAACAGGTGTAAAAAATCTCTTCAAGAACATTTTCGTTTAGTACCTCAGAAATGCAATAAAAGTCGGAGTTTCTAAAAAAAAACAAAGCCTAAAAAAGTGCAATTTCTTATTTCTGCTCAAAAAAAAGTGTGCGTTTTATTTGGATAATCGCATTTTTTTCTCACCTTGTGTCAGAATTTAGTTTATTTATATTAGTTTTGTACAATTATTGGTTTTGTACAAAATTTTGGAAAAGTACAATTATAGATTCATTGGTTACTGCCTTTTAATAACTAAGCAAAGATATAACCCATTTTGGAATGGAAGATTACAATAAAATTATCGAATCACTGGGCGTCAAATTTATCAAGGCGCGCCATGTGCGAATGTTGCAAACTATCACACTCAAAAACTTTTATGATGTCGAAAACACCCTGATGATTTTGTACGATGGTGAGGTATTTTTCGGCGGCGAGCGAATAGAAGTTGGCGACCTGCTTTTCATCCCTGGTGGTAAACACGCCCATATTACTTACAGCAGCGGCGAAGGAGTTCAGCCCAAAGTAGTGACCAATGAAGAATTTATGACTCGTCGTGAATTATACTTTGATAGTTTACGCGATGCGTCACAAGTGGGCAAAATCCCTCATTCTTTTGGGTTGGTAGCTTTTGATGCCAAAGTTTTTGACTCGGTCAACTTTTTCACCTCGCTTGATATTCCTCCTTTTATCATTAAAAATGATAGCCACTTGGCCAATTTAATAGTGGAGGTACTACAAGAAGATTTTGGCGATAAAGTGGGGCGTGGAAGAATTATTAAAATAAAAACCGAAGAGATTGTCATAGAAGTGATTCGGTATATTCTCAAGCACCGATTGTTTGTTGAGCAGCTTGTTACCAACAGTACTTATTTTAAAGACCCACGTTTGATTGACATCTTTGGTTATATCAAAAACAATATCGGTGGTGATTTGTCCAATAAGGTTCTTGCCAACGTAGCCAACGTTTCGGAAGATTATGTGGGACAGTATTTCAAAATGCTTACTCAAATCAACCCACAAGACTACATAGAATACCAACGCATGGAAAGAGCCGTGACACTTCTGAGAACCAGCAAGAAAAGTATCAGGCAAATTGGCGCCGAAGTGGGTTACAAAGATACCGCTTACTTTTGTCGTCGTTTCAAGATGATGTTTGGAATTCCTGCGGGCAAAATGCGTCGTCGAGAATCATTGATGAACGTATAAGTATCACCACAATTCAAAATAGAAAAGCCCTAAACAACTTGATTGTTTAGGGCTTTTTCACATTAGGTGTTGAAAAAATAGCTGTCACCGTACTGTTAAGTACCAAAGTGAAAGTTTTCGGGTGCTTGATTCGTCGCATTCAGCCCCACAAGGGTTCAAAACCCTTGTGGGGATACACCCGAAAAGTTTTGCTCATTAACTTAATATTTCGGCTAACGAATAGGGCTTTGGTCGGGTGGCGAACTACCCCATGTTGAATAGACGCATTGTGCCTACGAGACACTCTTCTGACACTTTAAATTTTCGCCGATACGTAAGGTTTGTGGAGATAGGGAGTATCATGAAGGAAGCTAACGGCTAAGTATTGGCGATGGTGGGGCAATTGAAAAACGTCAGCCCAACATTTGCACAAATGTACAATAGAATTCCAAATGTTGAGTTTACATATGTCAGCCCCACTATTGCCAATACGATGTTAGCGGTTCGTTGTTTATTCGTCTGTTTGTCTTTATATTATACTCTGCCAATTTGAACTTGCTAATACTACCGATGTTTCTACTTGTCGAGTAGGAATAGTCCAGTATCTCGGTAGCAAAATATTTATTTCTTGCCTTTCCAAGAGTCTAAATCCATTTTTAAGATAAAAACTAATAGCCCATTTTGCGTCCGCCCAAGTCCCAATAAGTATTGGCGTTGTCGAAATAGAGTTTAGATGTGTTAATAATTGTCCACCAACGCCTTTACTTCTTTCATTTGT
>JALOLW010000210.1 GCA_025455795.1 Spirosomataceae bacterium | reverse complement strand
TACGAAGGATTTATAGAACGCGGATAACGCTGATGTTCCAACGCGGATTTGTACTGATAAAATCCGCGTCAAATCTGCGTTGCTTGCATCAGCGTCATCCGCGTTCTAATGTTCTCACCAAATTATTTACAGTTCCAAAAGATAAAGTTGTCTGAACAAAATCTAAAAGTGCCAACGCTTGTTCGCGTTTTACCGAAGGGAAATCGTCAATAAATTCATCAACAGTATGCCCCCCTTTTAGATAATCGAACAAGCCTCTAATGGGAACACGAGTATTGAAAAATACAGGTGTACCACTCTGAATATCAGGATGAATCGTGATTAAATGTGTCATAATTTAGTAATTTGATAAAACAAATATAAAACAAATTCAGCAATGAAAAATAGTATTCTTTCAGCAATAGTTATCGCTTTGCTATTCACAGCCTGTAACAAAACCGACGACACCAAAACTGAAAAAGCAGTCTCTTTGGACGAAACCATCACGCCCGTACAGTTGGCCAAAGTAGAACAAACAATACGCTCCGAAGAAATCGCCGCTTCGGGGCTGGTGGCCAGTACCGACGAGGCGCGGCTATCGTTCAAAATCGGGGGCATTATCCAGCGAATTTTGGTCAAAGAAGGGCAGCGCGTGAGCAAAGGCCAACTTCTGGCTACGCTCGACCTCACCGAAATCAACGCCCAAGTGGCTCAGGCGCAGTACAGTGTCGAAAAGTCGGAAAGGGATTTTAAGCGGGTGCAAAATATGTACAAAGACACTGCCGCCACGCTCGAACAAATGCAAAACGCCACCACGGGCTTTGATGTCGCGCAGCAAAACCTCCAAATCGCCAAGTTCAACCAGTCGTTTGCCAAAATCGTATCGCCCATCAACGGGGTAGTTATCAGAAAGTTGGCCAACGAAGGTGAGCTGATAGGTTCAGGTAGCCCAATTCTGTTTTTAAATTCAAGCAGCGCGTCCGATTGGGTAGTGCGCGTGGGCATCACGGACAAGGACTGGGCACGGCTCAAACTCGGCGACAAGGCCAGTATTACCCTTGATGCTTATCCCGACGAGCCACTTTCGGGCGCTGTGACCGAACTCGCGCCCATCGCCGACCCGATGAATAAACTTTATGAAGTAGAAATCAAAATCGCGCCCAACGGCAAGCGATTGGCTTCGGGGATGTTTGCCAAAATCGCGCTCAGTCCCGCCCAAAGCCGCAGCTATGCCGTAGTGCCAGTAGAGGCTATTTTGGAAGGCAATGGAAAAAATGCTTACGTGTTTGTGCTGGATGAATCGGGCAAAAAAGCCAAAAAAATAGCCGTTACAGTAGGTTACATTGAAAAAGACAAAGTACTGATTACAAACGGATTGGAGGATATTTCGGAAGTAATAACAGCAGGCGGGGCGTTTTTGAGAGACAAGGCTGCGGTTTTAGTGAAGAATTAATCCCCTTGCCTGCAACTGCGGGTGAGTGACAAACGCAAGGTAGGACACAATCCACCCCGCCCAAGCGGGGATTGATAAAAAAACCAAAAAAACTAAAAAAATGCTCTCCGAATTTTCTGTTAAAAACTGGCAGTTTATGCTCTGCATGTTTGTAGGTGTGGTGGCGTTGGGCGTCAATTCTCTCCTCAATATGCCTCGGTCCGAAGACCCAGACCTATCTACTCGTTCTGTATCAGTGATTTACATCTATCCAGGCACTGATGTCGAAGACATGGAGGAATTGATTGTGGACAAGGCCGAAAAGCGATTCAATGAACTCGAAAACGTAAAAGAAATTATTACGTTTGTAGGTGATGGAGTAGCCAATATAAGGGTAGAATTTGAGTGGAACAACAGTAGCCAAGACAACAACTACCAAGCAATGGTGAGAGAGGTCAATGCGTTGGCCAAAGACCTACCTTCTGATATATATCGTACCGAAATTATGCGTTTTACGCCCTCTGATGTGAGCGTAGTCCAAGCCGCATTGGTGTCGGACATAGTTTCTGACAAGGTATTGGGGCAACATGCCGAGCGTTTGCGTAAAATGCTCGAAAAGGTACCTGCCCTCAAATTGGCCAAAGATTGGGGCTATCCTGCTACCACTGTGAGAGTCGCCCTCAATGTAGAAAAAATGGCCCAGGTCGGTATTCCTTCCAATCGGGTATTGGGCGCACTTCAAGCCGAAAACATGAGTATTCCAGCAGGGGTTTTGACGGCGGGTTCTCGTAAATTTAATGTCAAAACCAGTGGGGATTATCAGTCATTGGAAGAAATCAGAAATACGATAGTGGGCTCCAATGGTCAAAAAATCATCTATCTACGCGATGTAGCAGACGTGGAGTTTAATTATGAAGAAGTGACCCACATCACCCGATTGAACGGACACCGTTGCGCTTTGGTGACAGTAGCCCAAAAAGCTGGCAAAAATATTAGCAAAACGGGCGAACTCATCAATCCCATCATCTCCTCTTTTGAAAAAACACTCCCTCCAACCATCAAGCTGGTCAAAAACTTCGACCAATCGGAAAGCGTCAATAAACGACTCAACAATTTTGCCAAAGACTTTGCCATTGCTATCCTGTTGGTATCGCTCACACTGCTCCCCTTGGGTTTTAGAGCCGCTTTGGTCGTCATGATTTCGATTCCGCTGTCGTTGGCCATTGGCCTTTCAGCCATTGATTACCTCGGCATCAGTATCAATCAGCTCAGTATTGTGGGTATGATTGTGGCCCTGGGTATTTTGGTAGATGATAGCATTGTGGTGGTCGAAAACATAGAGCGATGGATGCGAGATGGCTTTGACAAACGAGAGGCTGCCATCAAAGCCACCAAACAGATTACACTGGCCGTCATCGGGTGTACAGTTACGCTGGTGTTGGCGTTTTTACCGCTCAATTTTCTCCCTGAATCGTCGGGCGAATTTATCCGAAGTTTGCCTTTGGCCGTCACCATGACTATCTTGGCTTCTATGGTGGTTTCTCTTACAATTGTTCCGTTTTTGAGTAGCCGACTTTTGAAGGAGTCGCACAATCCTGACGGAAATATATTTTTGAGAGCACTCAAAAAAGCCATAAGTGGCTCTTATTCAAAACTTTTACACTGGTCGCTGCGTCATCCTTGGCCTACCTTGGCAGTAGCAGCGATTCTGTTTGCGCTTTCGCTACAAATCCCCAAACGCATCGGATTCTCACTTTTTCCTAAGTCAGAAAAACCCATGTTTTTAATCACTGTGGATACTCCTGATGGCACAGCACTGAGCGAAACCAATCGCATTGCTCAAATGATTGAAGCCGAACTCAAAAAAACCAAAGAAATCAAGTATTACACCACCAATGTAGGGAAGGGCAATCCGAGGATTTATTACAACGTGATTCAAAGGAATGAAACAGCCAATTATGCGGAGTTTTTTATACAGACTCATGACCTGCCTCCTGTCCAAAAAAGTGCGTTGATTGATCGGTTAAGAACGCAATTTTTCAGTATTCCCAACGCTAAAATACAAGTCAAGGATTTTGAACAAGGCCCTCCTATGGAAGCCCCCGTTGCGATACGGATTTACGGTGAAGACCTTGAAAAACAACGAAAAATAGCAGCGGATATAACCAGAATTTTAGAAACAACAGAAGGTACAGTATATGTGGACAACCCCCTGGCCTACCGTAAAACCGATATGCGGGTAAAAATCAACAAAGAAAAGGCGGGCCTACTCGGGGTTTCAATGGCAGATGCCAATCGCACCATCCGTTTGGCGATAGCAGGGCTCAATATCGGGACTTTCAAAGACCAAGAGGGCGATGATGTCAATATAGTGGTGACACTTCCCAAAGGTCAAACCACCACCATAGAAACCCTCAACTCCCTCTATATCAATACTGTAACGGGAGGTGCTATCCCTCTCAAACAAATCGCCGACATACAGTTTGAGACCAGTGCCAATCAGATTCGGCATTACAATCTCGACCGTTTGGTAACGGTGACGGCTTATCTCAAAACAGGCTATTTAGTGGATAATGTTTACAAAGAGATTTTTGCCAAAATGGACAAATACTCAATGCCAGAGGGGTTTCATTATGAAGCTGCCGGTGAACTCGAAGCGCGTCAGAAATCGTTTGGCGGCTTGGGAACCATCATTATGCTTACCATCTTTGGGTTTATCGGCGTGTTGATTTTGGAGTTTGGCACTTTCAAAAGCTCACTTATCGTGCTTTCGGTCATTCCGTTGGGCATTATTGGGGCGTTTTCAATGCTTTGGGTGGTCAATTATCCGCTGTCTTTTGTGGCCATCGTGGGGCTGATTGCCTTGGTGGGTATCGAGGTCAAAAACTCTATTTTGCTCGTGGATTTTACCAACCAACTCCGCCAAGAAGGCACACCGCTCATCGAAGCCATCGAAAAAGCGGGCGAGATTCGGTTTGTGCCTATCGTGCTTACGTCGCTTACGGCCATCGGTGGGCTTATTCCGCTGGCCATCGAAAACAACCCACTCTATTCGCCATTGGCATGGGTACTCATCGGCGGTTTGATTAGCTCCACGCTTCTCTCGCGCATTGTTACGCCCGTGTTGTATAAGTTATTGCCGCCGAAGGTGTAAACTCACTCTTCCACAAAATCCTTGGTTTTGGGTTTCAAAAACATCAATTGAACCACAATGGCAACGCCCACTACGCCTGCTAACAGCGCAAAGTCAGCGGCTAAATTGCCTTTGTCGGTAGATTTGCCAAGCCAATCGGTGATGAAAGCCCCCGCCATGATTCCCACCATGTTCATGAGTCCGTAGCCCGTAGCGCGGTATTTGGCCGATACAAACTGACACAGAATAGGCATATTGTTGCCATCAAAAAGCCCAAAACCGAATCCAAAACAAATGCCCGCCGCAATAGCATGACCAAGGCTACTCCCGTAGGCAATCAGGAGCAGGGCGGGAATCGTCAGCGACAGCCCAAGTACGCTGGTATAGATACGCCCGCGCAGGTGACGCTGTAACCATCGGTCAGAAACAATACCACCTATAATCAACCCCAACAACGACGACAACGAGGTGGTAATCGTAGCAAGAGGCCCTGCTTGGGCCATTTCAATGCCCAATTTGTCAGCAAAAAGCGTAGGTAGCCAGTTTTTGATGGCCCATCCTGGCAAACTCGGCACAGCGAAATAAAACAAGATGAACCAAAAAGACACATCGCCCAGCAATACACCCAAACCCTTAAACAGCGGGGGCGTTTCGGTCGCGGAGGGCTGAATGGTGTCTTTGTGGGAGTTTTTGTCTTTCAAAAACACCATCAAAATCAACGCATAAACCATTCCTGTCAGCCCAAACGACTGAAACGCGGTATGCCACGAGAACTCGTCGGCGATGGTAGCGCCAAAACCGCCCAAGGCTTGCCCCATGTAGTTGCCAGTAAGGTGAATACCCACCGCCAACGAGCGGGTACGCGCGCTGTGAAAGTCGGCAATCATGGCCAAACCCACGGGCATATACAGGGCTTCGCTGATGCCCATGAGGGCGCGAAGCACGTACAGTTGCGTAAAAGTGGTGGCGTAACCCATGGCAAATGTCACCCCCGACCAGACAAATAAACTCCCGATAATGAGCCATTTACGATTGACTCTGTCGCCTATCATCCCTGCCACGGGACTCATCAAAGCGTACACCCACAGAAAAATCGCCATTAATCGGCCAAAATTGGTCGCAAGTTGCAGATCGGCGATGTCCACTTGCATCGAAGGGCGCATGGTGGCGAGCATTTGCCGGTCCATGTAGTTGAGCAAAGCCACGACCCACAGTAGGCCGACCAGTACCCACGGGTAGCGAGAAGGGTGATTCATCCAGCGCGGTTAAAAGTTATCGGTTATGTTCAAAAAGCCATGTTAGGTGTACGGTGACGGACTTACCGATGTCCAGCCGCCGTCTATAACGAGTGCCTGACCCGTAACGTGTCCTGCCGCTGGCGATACAAAAAACAAAGCCGCGTGGGCGATGTCTTGCACCGAAGCGGGCGTACCTGCGGGGGTGATGCGCCCCCACGTCTGGGCGTAGGTGGGGTCTTCGGCGGTGCGCTCGGTCATGGTAGCCCCCGGTGCAACGGCGTTGATGGTGATACCGAGTGGTGCCAAGTCAATCACCAGTGCTTTGGCGAGCATTTCGAGGGCGGCTTTGGTCATGCCGTAGGCCGCCAAGTATTGATGTGCCTGATGCCCCGTCACCGACGACATCAACAAAATCCTGCCGCCACGCCCCTGTGCGCGCATCTGTCGAGCGGCGGCTTGGGTCAAGAAAAAGCTACCGCGAAGGTTGAGATCCAAAAGTTGCTGAAGCGAGTGGGGTTCATACTCAAAAAAATCGCCAAAAGTGGTAATGCCCGCGTTGGCAATACATATATCCAACTGTCCAAAATGCGCTACCGCAGTCGCTACCATCTCTCGCACAAAATCCACATCGGAAGCATCGCCCGCGTGGGCAAGGCACGCGCCACCCGCTTTTTGGAGTTGTTGGGCAGCTTGTTGGGCAAGTTGCTCGTCCAAATCATTGACCAACACCCGCGCACCACGCTCGGCCAACTGCCGCGCTATCTCTAAACCAATCCCTTGTCCTGCTCCCGTCACAATCGCTACTTGTCCCTCAAATTCGGTCTTTTTTGACATACCACTGTTTTTGAAGAAAAAGCAAATAACCCAAATTGACTACTGTTTGTGATTTCGTAAATGGGCAATGCGCGTCAATCGCCCAAATCACCTTACCTTTGTTGGACTAATTCAAAAACATGATTGGATTTCCATCGGCCAAAATCAACATTGGCCTTCAAATCACCGAAAAACGCCCCGATGGTTTTCACAACATCGCTTCCTGCTTTTATCCCATAGGTTGGTGCGATGTGTTGGAAGTGATTCGAGCAGAGGCGTTTTCGTTTTCTTCGTCGGGCATTGAGATTCCTGGCGACCCTGCCCACAATCTCTGCGTAAAAGCATACGATTTGTTGCAAAAAGACTTTGATTTACCCCCCGTGGCCATGCACCTGCTCAAAATCGTACCCATCGGTGCGGGCATGGGTGGCGGGTCGTCGGATGCGGCCTTCGCGCTCAAACTTCTCCAACAAACTTTCGACCTACCGCTCTCTACGACGCAGTTGGAAGACTACGCCCGCAAATTGGGAAGTGACTGCGCGTTTTTTGTCCAAAA
>JALOLW010000209.1 GCA_025455795.1 Spirosomataceae bacterium | reverse complement strand
CGAAGCCTCGGCGGTGCTTTTCGACGGAAAAAATACCCTGATTGCCAACGATAAAGACATGCCTGCCAATGATGCTGCCGTATTTTTTACGGCTTATTCGGAAGCAGGAAAGTTTGTCAGTCCTGCTTATTTGACCCAAAATCCTCTCAAAATCAGCCAGAAATACGAAGATTTTGCCCTCTCGCCCGACGGTAAACACGCTTTTTTGACCACGGCTTTCGACCGCATCAAGGAGGGCAGCAACGAGTGGGACAGCTACAACGCGCTGCTGTATTGGCCCGTGACAAGCAGCCCGTCAGACATCCAACCCAAAATACTTCACACGGAGCGCGGGGAAAAGTTTTCGGTGGGACTTAGGAAAGCCATGTCTCAGCATTTGAAAACGGCAGATTTTCCCAACGGAATGCCTTATTTCAAAATAGAAGGACTCGCCGCCACGCCCAACAAACTTTATTTCGGGATTCGGGAAGAGGGCAAACAGTACGATAGCTTCACGTACAAGTGCAAAATCGTGACCTGTTCGTATCGTTTTGAGCAAGATTCGTTGGCATTGGGCGGCGATTTGACCACTTTGGCAGACATCAACTTGGCACAACTTCGCCCCGACTTGCCCCCTCGCATGGGAATTTCGTGCATTGAGTATGACGCTCAACGCAAAATTTTCTGGGTGCTTACCTCACTCGAAAGTGATACGCAACAAAACTGCGCTTACCTGTGGTGGGCGACCGAAGCCGATTTACAAAAAGGCACGCTGCACCTTGTCAATGACCGCAGTACGGGGCAGCCGCTCAAATTTACCCACAAAGCCGAAGACCTGACGCCCATCGGCGGCAATCGGCTCTTGGTCATCCACGACGACGACCGCAACCGCACCAAAATCGGCGACCAAACCCGTCAACCTCACCAAGCCGCCTATTCGATTGTGAAGTTTTGAAAGGGCTATTTTGAAAAATTAACCACTTCAAAAAACGCCTTTTTGGGCTGGAAGTTGGCATCAAAAAGCAAAGGAAAGTCTTTACGCCCTCGAATTGGGAAATTGTCCAACCAAGAGGATTTGTCGGATAAGTTCCAAAAAGTCACCCCCGTAAGTTTGTCTTTGTGCTTGCGCATCACTTCAAAAAGCATTTTGTAGTGCGCCGCCTGTTTGTCGTTCATTTCTTGGGTAAACTCGGCTTTGCCCTGGTATGGAATGTCGGTTTTAGGTTGGTTTTTTGCGTACACCGACACATCCAACTCGGTGATTTGGACTTTCAAACCCAGTGACGCAAACTTGGTGATAGAGGCTTCTAATGCCTCAGCCGTAGGTTCATAAATTGACCAGTGTCCCTGCAATCCAACGCCGTGAATCGGTACGCCTTTTTGGCGCAAACCTTTGATTAATTGGTAAATCTTCTCCCGTTTGACGGGGTTTTCGGTATTGTAATCATTGTAAAACAACCGGCAGTTGGGGTCGGCTTCGTGGGCGTATCGAAACGCCCATTCGATGTACTCTTCGCCTATGATTTCGTAAAATTTTGTTTTGCGGTAAATCTCCGTTCCTCCGTCGGGTACGGCCTCATTGACCACGTCCCAAGCATAGATTTTGCCCTTGTAGCGGCTCACTACGTCGGTGATGTGTTGTTTGAGTCGCGCCAGCAACACGTCTTTGGTGACATCTTTCCCCGTCGAATCAGTAAAAAACCAACGAGGTGTCTGTTCATGCCAACAGAGGGTATGCCCGCGCAATTTGAGGCCATTTTGCACCGCCAAATCTGCAATTTTGTCGGCGGGGGCCCAATTGTATTTATTTTCTTCGGGATGAATCGGACCCATTTTCATCGCATTTTCGGCAGTCATACTGCCAAACTGCGCCTTGATGAGGTCGGCTTCGGGCCCCGCATCCATCATACGCGGTGCTACGGCCACGCCCATCACAAAATAGTCTTTGTACGTTTTTTTGAGCGTTGGGGTTTCTTGGGCTGCCGCGTTGAAAAAGCCAACAACGACGACGATTAGCAATGGTTTTTTCATGGTTTTGGGGCTACATTGTTCCAATCAGTTTTTCTCTCTTATCGGGGTTATTTTTGCTGTTTTCAGAAATACTATTGAGCATACTGACGGTGACTTTATCCCCCTCAAACACAAACGTCAGCTTGTCGCCGTGGATAGCGTCTATGAATTTGCAGTGCACTTGTAGCGTATTTTCGTTGAGCCAAGTACCCGTCGCGGCAATTTTGGAGGGCATGGGGTTGGGATTGGTCACAAAATAGTTCTTCACAGGTACTTTGCTTGACTTCCATTCTTCCCACCCAAAACCAATTTTATGAAAGCCTGTTTCGTTGTTTTGGGCAACGCGAATCACGCCCGCGTCGTCAAAAAGCCCCAATCCAAGGCGCGTAATGTTGAAAGGATTGGGTTCTATTTTGAAAACTTTATCGCTGTATTTGGCGTGGAGAACCGACGTTTTGCTGCCTTTGGCAACGGGCAAAGCCAACTGCGCTATCTCTGATTTTAAGGCTTGCCATTCGCTTGGATTTTCGGGCAGCACCGCTTTTTTGAGGGCGGGCAGGAGGGTTTCGTAGGCCACGTTCATGGATTTTTGCAAATCAAAACTCTCACAAGTCATTGCCAAAACGGCACCATACTCGGGCATCACCATACAAAACTGCCCATACGCGCCATCGCCCCGATAAAAGCCTGGTTTACAACGCCAAAACTGATACCCGTATCCCTGCGACCAATCGTTGTCACCCTCGCGGGAGGTCGTTTGTTTGCTGGTTGCTTCTGCTACCCATTCCGCCGCCAACAGTTGCTTGCCCTGCCATTGGCCTTTTTGAAGGTAAAACTGCCCAAATTTGGCGATGTCTTCGGTGGTAACGCGCAGTCCATAACCTGCGGTATTGAGGCCCTGCGGCGATTTTTCCCAGTCATAGTCGCTGATGCCGAGTGGGTCAAAGAGGCGCGGTTTGAGGTAATCTTCGAGGAGTTGCCCCGTGACTTTGGTGACTATCGCGCCCAGCATATAGGTTGCCCCGGTGTTATAGACAAAAAACGTACTTGGGACGTGTTCGACGGGTTGTTCCAAAAAAAGTTTGACCCAGTTTTTGTCCATATTGGCACGCATCACAGGAATTGTATCGGTGCTTTGGCCCGTGTTCATGGTCAGCAAATGCTTGATGGTCATGGCTTTGAGATTGTCAGAAGGATTTTGCGGGGCTTCTTCTGGGAAAAATCGCAGCACGGGGTCGTTGACCGAAAGTTTGCCTTCCTGCACCAAAAAACCAATAGCGGTACTCGTAAAACTCTTGGAGAGCGAATACAGCGTATGTTTAAAATCAGGCTTGAATGGGTTCCACCACCCTTCGGCCACGACGTTGCCGTGTCGTACCAACATAAAACTGTGCCACTCCAAACCCGACGCTTTGGTGGCTTTCAAAAACGCCCGAATCCCCGCCGAGTCCACTCCTTGCGATTCGGGACTTTGGCGGGGGAGTTTACCCGTTGATTTTTGGGAAAACAAAACTGTACGTGGTAAAAAACTCATACCCACGGCCCCAAAAGCGGAGGATTGAAGAAAATGACGGCGAGAGGTTTTCATGAATAGGGTAATTTTAGGTGACGGCAACGCATACGTTGCCGATACGGGTTTAGAATCCAATCGAATTGCCTCCATCAACGGGTAGCGATGCGCCCGTGATATAAGCGGCGGCTTCGGAAGCCAAAAACACCGCCGCCCATCCGATGTCGGCGGGTTTGCCAAATTTGGCCATCGGGGTACGGTCGAGGGCTTTGTGCATACGGTCGGGGTCACTACTCATGGCGGTACGCATCATGTTGGTCTCGATAAACCCCGGCGCAATGGCATTGATTCTAACCCCGTACTTAGAAAACTCCGACGCCAGTACTTTGACCATGCCTTCTACCCCCGATTTGGAGGCGGCATACGCCACCACACGGTCAATGCCATAATAAGCGGCCATCGAAGAAATCATCAAAATACAGCCTCGCTCGCGCGCCACCATGCGTTTGGCACAAGCGCGCGTGAGGGAAAACACCGCGTTGAGGTTGGTGTGTACGATACGGGCAAAATCTTCGTCGGTTACTTCCAAGGCAGGTTTTTTCAGGTTGATACCCGCGTTATTGACCAAAATATCAATCTCCCCAAAGCGGGTTTCGACTTCGGCGACCAACGCTTCCAACTTGTCCAATTCGGTCACGTCATTGACGATATAATGCGCCGACGCTCCCAATACCGCCACGGCTTCTTGCAACGCGCCCTCGCGCCGCCCCGTGATGACCACCGTCGCCCCCGCCGCAAGCATACATTGGGCGATGTCGAAGCCAATGCCGCTGCCGCCGCCCGTGATGAGCGCGAGTTTATCTTTGAGTGAAAAAATACCACTGACTTGGTTTTCCATTGTTTGGGTTTTTGTTAAAAATTATTCGTGCCACGACTGATAACGAACTTTGCCCACTCGTGGCACGACTGATTATGAACACGTGCCAGTCGTGCCACGAGTCGAGTGGGCAGCCTGCAACGCTACCCACTCGTGGCACGACTGATTACGAACGCTTGCCAGTCGTGCCACGAGTCGAGTGGGCAGCCTGCAACGCTACCTCAACCCCGCGCAATTCGGCCAAGCCTTTGAGCCTACCGATAGCCGAGTAACCCGGGTACGTTTTTTTGGTCAAATCATCCAATATTTGGTGTCCGTGGTCGGGGCGCATGGGTAGTTGAGCGTCTTTTTGGTTGTTTTTAGCGCGTTTTCGTTCCTCTGCCAATATCTCACGAATCACCTCAACCATGTCCACATCGCCCTCCAAATGGGCTGCTTCGTGAAAAATCATAGGTTTGCCCTCTGCATCGGTCAATTCTCGCTTGGTGGTACGCAGGTGGATAAAATGGATGCGGTCGGCAAACCGCCGAATCATTTGGGGGAGGTCGTTGTCGGGTCTTACCCCCAGCGACCCCGTACAAAACGTGACGCCATTGGCCCGAACATCGCACGACGACATCAGGGCCGCCAAGTCTTGTTCGGTACTGACTACTCTCGGCAAACCCAACAACGGAAACGGTGGGTCGTCGGGGTGAATACAGAGATTAATACCTAATTGCTGGGCAACGGGGGCTACTTGTTGGACAAAATAATAAAGGTTTTCGCGCAACTCTCGGTCGCCAATGGCCTGATAATCATCCAAAAGGCTTTGAAAAGTAGCCAGTTCAAAGGCTTCTTCGGAACCTGGCAATCCGAGCAGTACGGTATTTTTCAACGCCTCTTTTTCGGCATCGGTCATGCGCTCAAACTTGCTTCTGGCCGACTGCCGCACTTGTTCGGTATAATCTTCTTCGGCGTTGGGTCTTTGCAAAATACACAAGTCAAACACGGCAAAATCCTCCCACACAAACCGCAACGCCCGCGCACCGTCGGGCAGGATATAATCCAACTTGGTACGCGACCAGTCCAACACTGGCATAAAATTGTAACAGACGGTTTGGATGCCACATTTCGCCAAGTTTCGGAGCGATATTTGGTAGTTTTCAAGGTATTTTTCCCGACTTGGCAGCCCTTTTTTAATGTCTTCGTGTACGGGCAGGCTCTCCACCACCAACCATTCCAGTTTTGAATACGTGTCGTTGTCCTTTTCGATGAGGGCTTTGCGCGCTTCGATGGCTTCAACCGACCACACCTCCCCTACCGCTACTTGGTGCAACGCCGACACCACGCCCGTACACCCCGCCTGACGAATATCCATCAAGGAAACGGGGTCTTGGGGGCCAAACCATCGCATGGTATGAATCATAATGCTTCCATTTTGTGATAATTTCAAAAAACTATTCAAATCAAATTTTACTTGTCTGCGCTACGAATTTCAAAAAATCATAGCTTTGCCAATGTTTATACAAACCATCTAAAAATGTCTTCATTCAAAATCACAGGCGGGAAAGCCCTCAAAGGCGAAATCGTACCACAGGGGGCCAAAAACGAAGCGTTACAGATTTTGTGCGCGGTATTGCTCACCAAAGAACCTATCACTATTCACAACATCCCCAACATCCGCGATGTCAATCAACTCATTGATTTACTGGGCGATTTGGGCGTAAAGCGCACGCGCCTGAGCGATTCTTCCATCCGCTTTGAAGCGTCGGATGTCAATATAGATTTTCTTGAAACCGAAACTTACCGCAAAAAAGCCGCTGCCTTGCGTGGGTCAGTAATGCTGCTGGGGCCGCTGTTGGCGCGTTTCAAAAAAGGCCGCATCCCGCGCCCGGGTGGTGACAAAATCGGGCGAAGACGACTCGACACGCACTTTTTGGGATTTGAGAAATTGGGTGCAAAATTTGACTACGACCCCAACGACGGCGGTTTTTATCAAGTAGATGCCAGCAACCTCCACGGCACGTATATGCTGCTCGACGAGGCTTCGGTGACGGGTACGGCCAACATCGTCATGGCTGCCGTCATGGCCGAGGGTGTCACTACGATTTACAACGCCGCCTGTGAGCCATATCTCCAACAACTCTGCAAAATGCTCAATCGGATGGGGGCCAAAATCGGCGGTGTGGGTTCAAACCTGCTCACGATTGAGGGTGTAGCAGAACTCTTTGGCACCGAACACCGTATGCTGCCCGACATGATTGAGATTGGGTCATTCATCGGATTGGCCGCCATGACGCAAAGCGAAATCACTATCAAAAACTGCTCAATACCCGATTTGGGGCTGATTCCGAGCGTGTTCCAAAAATTGGGCATCAAAATGGATTTTCGTGGCGATGATATTTTTATCCCAGCCCAAGACCGCTACGAAATCGAAACCTTCATTGACGGCTCTATCATGGTGGTGGCCGATGCCCCCTGGCCTGGCTTTACGCCCGACTTGCTCAGTATCGTCCTCGTGACAGCGGTGCAGGCCAAAGGCACGGTGCTGGTCCACCAAAAAATGTTTGAGAGTCGTTTGTTTTTTGTGGACAAACTCATCGAAATGGGTGCCCAAATCATCCTCTGCGACCCGCACCGCGCCACCGTGGTGGTATCGCTGTTGATAGCGGCACTATCGGCCAAGGGCGTGAGTATCATTGACAACATCGAACAAATAGACCGTGGTTACCAAAACATTGACACCCGCCTCAATGCCATTGGCGCAGAGATTGTAAGATTGTAGAACTGTTTTTGTTAAAATAACGACAGAAGTTTTCTTATTGCAAACCACCTGTTTACCTTTGGAAAACTTTTATCGTAATTATCAACCCTATTATGTTCAATGTTCTTTCGACCAAAACACTCAATCACTACATTAATCAATATCCAGAAGCCGCTAATGCGCTCAAAAAATTATACCAAGAATTGTCGAAATCTTCTTTCGATAGCTTTAACGATTTGAAAGTTGTTTATGGAAGTGCAAGTATTGTAGGAGATAATCGAGTCGTGTTCAATGTCGTGGGTAATAAATATAGGCTGATTGTCAGAGTAAATTTTGAGTATAAACGTATAATGATAAAATGGTTTGGAACGCACAAAGAATACGACCAAATCAATGCCGCAAAAGTAGAATTCTTGATTGACTAAAACTTGAAAGCAATGCACAAGATACTAAAAAACGAAGAAGATTATAGAAATGCACTTCGACGAATAGACGAAATTTTCGATGCTGCCCCCAACACCTCAGAAGGCGAAGAAGCAGAGTTATTGGTACTTCTCGTCAAAGATTATGAGAACAAAAATCACCCAGTTTTGCCACTTGACCCAATCGAAGCCATCAAATTGACGTTGGAAGAGAAAGGGCTAAAAGCCAAAGACTTGGTAGGAATTATCGGTTCAAAAGGGTATGTTTCACAGGTTTTAAACCGCAAGAAGCCCCTAACTGCCGAGATGATGCGCGTACTACATCGCCAGTTGAATATTCCCGCAGACATTTTATTGACATGAAAATCGGATTGTTGGATGAAAATCGGATTGTTGGAGTGCGACCACGTGCGGGAGGAGTTTCGGCACATTGCGGGCGACTACCGCGATATGTTTCCTGCCTTATTTGCGCCCCTTGCACCTCATTGGCAATGGCAATTTTATGATGTCGTCCAAGGCCACTTACCTGCTTCTCCGCACGAGTGCGAAGCCTATATTTGCACGGGGTCAAAGTTCTCAGTTTATGACGATGAACCGTGGATTCACCGCCTCAAAGACTTCGCAAAATTACTTTACAGCGTTAGAAAACCCTTTGTAGGCGTTTGTTTTGGGCATCAACTGCTCGGTGAAGCCCTCGGCGGCAAAGTTCAAAAAGCCGAAGTAGGTTGGTGTGTGGGCGTGCACACTTTTGAAGGGGCGAGTGTCGAGTGCAGAGTGTCGAGTTTGAATCCATTCGACACTCTAAATTCTAAACTCGACACTCCCCTTGATACTCCTTTCAACCTTTTAATGATGTGCCAAGACCAAATCTTGCAGCTACCACCCGATACCCAAGTGCTTGCCTCCACTACCGACTGCCCAAACGCCATGATTTTGGTAGGCGATTGTATGTTGGGCCTTCAAGCACATCCTGAGTTTACGGTTGAGTACGAGGAAGCACTCATGCGCTCGCGGGTAGAACGAATTGGGGCCGAAAAAACTGAACGCCAACTAAAAACCCTAACTTTGCCCCTCGACAGTAAAACAGTGGCGGAGTGGATTGTGAAATGGGTGAATTTCGGAAAACGTAGTTACGGAACAAAGAAAACGTAGTTATGGAACACGGAAAACGTAGTTACGGAAAATGGAATAAGTAGTTTCGGAAAACGGAAAATGTAGTTACGGAACACGGAAAACGTAGTTACGGAACACGGAAAACGGAAAACGTAGTTACGGAAAATGGAAAACCTTGTTCCGTTACTCCGTTTTCCTTCTTCCCAAAAAAAACCTTGTTCCGTTACTCCGTTTTCCTTCTTCCCCAAAAAAAACCTTGTTCCGCTACTCCATTTTCCTTGTTCCAAAAAAAACCTTGTTCCTCTACTCCGTTCTCCTTGTTCCCAAAAAAATACAGACCAATGCTCTTACAATTTCAGGTCGGCGAACTGGCCGAATTTCTTAAGTACGGTATTTCAGGATTAAGTGCGATTGCGTTTATTCTGTCGTTTTTCTTGCTCAACCGCGAAAGCAGCCGCCCAAAGCCTCGCCCCGAAATGCTCCGTTCGATTCGGATGTTTATGGGTTTGACGCTGATTTTAGGGCTGGTGTCGGGCGTAGCGGTGATTATGAACGGCGAGCCTAATCCGCCCAAAAAAGCAACGTCCCCACCAAAAAAGGCTTCCCTCGTCAGCAAAATCACCACGCCTCGGCAAGTATGGGAGGTGGAAGTATTTTACGACAAAGGCGCGCAAGGCTTGGCCGAACAAGTCGCCGACGAACTGACCGCCTTCAAAGATTATGACGTGAAGGTAACCCTGCTTGATGCCAAACGCAAAAAAGAACTTCGCGTCATCAGTAGTCAAATCAGGCACGAACTCGCTGAAAAACAAGCCGCGGCTCAACTCCAAAAGCGCATTGTCAAAATACTTCCCCAAGACGTGACGCTCAATCTCAAACAAATCACCTCCTCCTCACCCGACTACCTGAGCGTGTTTGTGTGCGATTGATACACGATTGTCACATTCTTTTCGTTAGATGTGCGGTCAAAAGTTCTTTTGACAAAAAACAATCTTAATTATCCAATCACTATGTGGAAATCAATGACCCAACTCACCAAAAACAAAGGGCTTCTTACGCTCACTTTGGCGGCGTGTAGTGCCGCTGTTTTTGCCCAAAACAAATACCCAAGTACGCCCCCAGAAGTGTCGCCAATGCCGATGAAACCCGAAATGACCGAAATCTGGAATCCCGAAGTAGCGGTCGTTACGCCTGGCAAAACACCCTCTGACCCACCATCGGATGCCATCATTTTGTTTGACGGTAAAAATCTCGACCAGTGGGTATCGGCCAAAAACGGTGGTCCCGCCCCCTGGAAAATCGTGAACAACGACCATATCGAAGTAGTGCCAGGCAGCGGCGACATCAAAACCAAGATGAAGTTTGGCGATTGTCAGTTGCACATCGAATTTAGCGCACCCGACGTAGTAGAAAGCGCAGGGCAAGGCCGTGGCAACAGTGGCGTGTTTTTTCAAGACCGTTATGAATTGCAAGTGTTGGATTCTTACCAAAACCGCACCTATCGCAACGGACAAGCAGGTTCGATTTACAAAGACCACGCCCCCCTCGTCAATGCCATGCGGGGGCCGTTGGAGTGGAATAGCTACGACGTGATTTATACTGCGCCTCGCTTCAAATCAAACGGTACGCTCGACTCCCCCGCTCGTATCACGGTACTGCACAACGGCGTGTTGATTCAAAACAATACCGTCATCAACGGTCTGACGCTCTACATCGGCCTGCACCACTACCCCGAAGCCCACGGCGACGACGTGATTCACCTCCAAGACCACGGTAACAAGACCCAGTTCCGCAATATTTGGCTTAGAAAACTGTAAGATATGCCCATCACGGCTTGCGTTTCCCTCAATTATTCCAAAAATGCCCTTGTGATGACTCGCAAGGGCATTTTTTTGTTGATAACAAATCAATTTTTTTCGTATTTTTGCCTTTGTAAGAACAATACAAATGGAAGAATATCACCTGCATACGTTGCCCAACGGCATACGTCTGGTTCATAAACAAGTACCACATACCCAAATCGCCCACTGGGGCGTAATGCTCGACATCGGCAGCCGCGACGAGCAGGGGCATCAACAAGGATTGGCGCATTTTTGGGAACATATGGCCTTCAAAGGCACCGAAAAACGCAAATCTTACCACATTCTCAACCGCCTCGAAACCGTCGGCGGGGAATTGAACGCCTACACGACCAAAGAAAAGGTTTGTTTTCATGCTTCGTTGCTGGCTTCTCATTCCGAAAAAGCCATCGAATTGCTCTCAGACATTACTTTTCACTCCGTTTTTCCCGAAAAACAAATCGAAAAAGAGCGCGGCGTGATTTTGGAAGAAATGTCCATGTACTACGACTCCCCCGAAGACGCGATTCAAGACGATTTTGACGAGCTTGTATTTCAAAACCACCAATTGGGCCGCAATATCCTCGGTACCCCCGATAGCGTGCGCTCGTTTCGGCGGGAGGATTTGCAGCGATTCATCGCCGACAATCTCGACACGGAGCGCGTAGTGGTGTCGTTGGTGAGCAATCAGCCTTTCAAGCAGGCGATACGCCTCACGGAGAAGTATTTTAGCGACATACCTCATCGCACCACGCAGCGTGTGCGTAGTATGCCTACCACGTATCAGCCCCAAACGATTCAGACGCAACGCAGCATGACCCAAGCGCAAGTAGCCCTCGGGCGCACTGCCTACGCGCTCATGGACGAGCGACGGTTGCCGTTCTTTATGTTGGTCAATCTCCTCGGTGGTCCAGGCATGAACTCCCGCTTCAACATGACTCTGCGCGAAAAATATGGACTTGTTTACTCAATAGACGCGCATTACGCACCGTTTTTGGATACGGGGAGTTTGGCGGTTTATTTTGGCACCGAACCCAAAAACCTCGACCGTGCCGTATCATTGATTCACCGAGAGTTGAAACTGCTCCGTGAAAATCCGCTTACGCCTACCCAATTGGCCAATTTGAAAGCTCAGTTGATGGGGCAGTTGGCGATGTCGGAAGAAAGCAATCAAGGGTTTATGTTGATGATGGCCAAAAGCATCTTAGACATGGGCAAAGTAGATTCGTTGGAGGATATTTTTGCCGAAATCAACGCCGTCACGGCCCCACAGTTGCAGGAAATCGCCCAAGAGATGTTTGACGAAAGCCAATGGAGTATGCTGACTTTTATGCCTGAATAGCGATGGACTTTTTGGACACAAACATAGAAAACTACGCACTGGCGCACACGTCAGGCGAAAGTGCTTTGCTTGCCCAACTCAACCGCGACACCCACGCCAAAGTCCTACAACCGCGCATGTTGTCGGGGCATTTGCAGGGTCGTTTGTTGTCGCTGTTGTCCAACATGATGCGTCCGCGTCGAATCCTCGAAATCGGCACTTACACGGGCTATTCGGCACTTTGTCTGGCCGAAGGTCTGACCAACGACGGACGGCTCATTACGATTGACGTCAACGAAGAACTCGAAGCATTTACCCGCTCATTTTTTGACCAATCGCCCTATCGTCAAAAGATTGACTATCGTATCGCCGATGCCGCGCAATTGATACCGACTCTCGACGAAGCATTCGACATGGTGTTTATTGATGCCGACAAAAAAAACTACGCGCTCTACTACGATTTGGTGATTGACAAAGTTCGTCCAGGCGGTGTCATCATCGCCGACAACGTTTTGTGGAGCGGAAAAGTCGTTCAAAATACCAAAATAGACAAGGAAACCCACGCACTTTTAGCCTTTAATCAAAAAATACATCACGATGCGCGCGTCAGCAACCTACTTTTACCTATTCGTGACGGCCTGCTGATTGCCCACAAAAATTAACATTTACCATGAGAAAACTCACCTACTCTATTTGCTTTTTATTGGTATCTTTTACGCTGGCCCAGAGCCAAGCCATCCCAGTTCCAGCCATTCCCAACAACGTGGCTTTTGCGGGGATGAACATAAAACTGGACGCCGACGCTCGCGCGGTCATTCAAACTGACATTAAAGCACTTTTTACCAATAAAAAGTTTTGGGATGCCAAGCTCGACCGCTGCGTGCAGTTTTTCCCGTTGATTGAAGGGGTTTTGGTGGACGAAGCCGTGCCAAATGACTTCAAATACCTGGCCGTCCAAGAGAGTTCGCTCCAGCCCGACGCCATCTCAGCTTCCAATGCCGTGGGTTTTTGGCAATTCAAAAAAGAAACTGCTTTGGACTACGGCTTGCGGGTGGACGACCAAATAGACGAGCGCAAGCACATCACCGCAGCAACCAAAGCCGCCGCTCAATACCTCAAAAAAAGCAACGGTCAGTTCAACAACTGGCTTTCGTCGCTTTACTCTTATTATTTGGGGGCAGGCACCATTGCCAAAACAATCCCAACCGACTGGAGCTACGCCCGTGAGGTAACGCTCGACGGCAAAACCGACCGTTATCTTTTGCGTTTTTTGGCCCATAAAATCGCCATTGAGTCTTCCATAGACCGCTATCAATCGCCCAACCCTGTCGCCCTGTTGGAATATGCCAACGTGGGTGGGCGCAATCTCGAGAACATTGCCCGTGACCTAAGTTTGGATTTGACAGCATTGCGCGCTCAGAATCGCTGGCTCACTACCAACGACATCCCCACTGATAAAACCTACTCGCTCATTGTGCCAGTACGCGGCGACCAAGTAGAAGGCATGAGGGAGTTGATTGCAGCCAAAGCCCCTGCTACGAGCAAACGGGACGATTTTGCCCAAAGTGACATAGGATTTCCAGTGTTGAATCGTGCGCAAGGGTATAGTAGCAATTTGCTCCTGTACGAAATCAACGGTTTGCCAGGCATCATGGCCGCCAATGGCGACGACGCGGCAGCGTTGGCTAAAAAATCCAAAATCAGTTTTAGCAGTTTCTTGCGCTACAACGACCTTTCGGAGCAAATGGACATCGAACCCGGACAAGTGTATTATTTAGCCAAAAAGAACAAACGAGCGGCGATTCCCTACCATACAGTACGCGAAGGCGAAACGCTCTGGAAAGTAAGTCAAATCTACGGACTACGCCTCAAACACCTCTTAATTGTGCCTTTGACAATAATACTGTTTCCATTAACTCCATTGATAACGACGCCTTTAGCAATAATGACGACGTCAGCAGCTATATTGCCAATTGCACAATATTCCTGTGTACAAATGGCCTGTTTTTAACATAATATATATTGTCCTGGTCCCACCTGGTCTGGATCAGCCAGTCCTGGAACTTACTGACCCAGTACTTGCAAATTGGTGTGGTATAGTATCTGGCTGTGAAAGTAGGTATAACCTGTATTT
This sequence comes from Spirosomataceae bacterium, assembly GCA_025455795.1. Taxonomy (GTDB): domain Bacteria; phylum Bacteroidota; class Bacteroidia; order Cytophagales; family Spirosomataceae; genus Runella. Next base: position 149 of record JALOLW010000209.1, on the reverse strand, counting down.
CAAGATATTTTTAATTTCTATGCCTTCAGATGTGCGTTGTACGGCAAAAGTTGCCTCTGCCTGACGGCGCAAATCGCTTTTGATGCGTTCTGCCTGACCCTCAAGTTGGGATTGTCTCGGATTATCCGTTTTGTCATCTATTTCAGAGA
>JALOLW010000208.1 GCA_025455795.1 Spirosomataceae bacterium | reverse complement strand
GTTTTAGTGTCGTCTTTAAATTTTCTCAGTAAGTTGAAGTTTCAATGGTCGTTTACTTTTCTAGTCGGTTTTATGGTGTTGGGAACGATCGGCAGCATTTATGTAGTAGAAAATTTAGAGTCGATTGTTGAGCTCTTCATATATGAAATTTTTTCTGATAGAATTTTTGCATCAGTTGCACGGCAGCCCAGGGGGTACTCCAATTGCGATACTGCGCCTTGTCATCGCGGTGCATTTCTGCCTCATCGGTCGCTATGGCTACCTCTTTGATACCAATACTCCGAAGGTATTTTTCAACTTGTTGCGGCCCGCCCACGAGTCTAAATAGTATATCGCAGCCATTGTTGTCGCTGTCGGCTACGGTAAATTTCAGAATATCGCGCAGTGGTAATTTGACATTCCCTTCGGGGTATTTGTCACGCAACGGACTCCAGGTATTGGGCAGCAAGTCTTTCTTGGTTATCAGAATTTCTTGGTCCAATTTCCACCGACCCTGATCAACCCCGTGTAAAACAGCCAAGCCCAAATGAAACTTAAATACACTCTGCATTGGAAAATGCTGCGTATTGTGAAAAGTCAGCGAGTCTTTGCTATCCAAATCCAATATAGCTATACCCAAAGTGCCATCGGTAGCTGCTACGATGCCTTGGATTTGTTGGCGAAGCGTCGCCACTTGTGCTTGAAGGTGTAAGCCCAAGCCTACCCACAAGCCTACGAATAATGCTTTTTGTAACTTCACTTTTTAAGTTTTCTACGATTTTTTTGGACAACTTCTACCGAAACCGATGCTAAATGAGCAATCTTGGCATCATCAAACTCGGTTTCCTTCAAAAGGGTTTCCACAAAAGCTATTTTTTGGCCTTCAATTCCTTGTTCGATACCTTCGGCACGGCCTTTTTCAATGCCTTTTTCAATGCCTTTTTCGATGCCCTTTTCGATGCCTTTTTCGATGCCTCGATTTTCTGCGATGCGGCGTTCTCGCTCCAATACAAATTCTACTATGCCCATAGTTTCTTTTGGTTTATTTAAAGTTTCGTTGATTGCTTCATCAAATTTAACATCAAATTTTGGATTGACAAACCTTACATAAAGTTTCAAAAAGCCCATCAATGCTACTATTTTTTCCCTTTGAAAGCCTTTTACAATTAATTTTTTGAGCAAATCCACCTTCAAAAGCAGTAAGTCTTCTTCGCTCATTTTACCTTTTTTTAAGGCCAACAATGTCGTCAAAATAACTGTTGCAAAAGGGTTGTCGCTTTTTGAGAGTGTTTCTTCGTCTTGTTCTAATACTTTGTAAACATTAAAATCATAGCGAATCGTTGTACCCAAAAATGTTTGTTCAAAATAGGCAGGTTTAAAATATCTGTTGCCATCAGTAAGAATAGCAAAAGCCGTGATGGGATGTTGATACTTATCGTAGATGCGGTAGAAATATTGAAACATCCGATGTCGAAACGTCGTATCACTGCTCCCTTGTACTTCAATATGCACCAAAATCCACTGCTCAACACCTTCCCGTGTGAATACTTTGACGAGCTTATCCACGTATTTTGGGGAAAAATCGTCAGGATTTGAAGGGAATAATTGTTCGAGTTCTTTATCCAAAAACACAAATCCTCGCTCAAAATCAAGAATTTGTTCCGCATTTGGGAAGAAAAATCTCAGAAAATCATCGAATAAATCTTCAAGTATGGCTTTGTAAAGGGAGTCGTCGCGTTTCATGTTGGGTCATTGTTCTACAAAAGTAATGAATCTTGCCCTAAGACCGTTTATTTCTCTATTTTTGCCTCAAAATCTTTTGCTCCTTTCACAACGTGCTTTTCAAAGACATTATTGGTCACGACGAAACCAAACAAGCCCTCATTAGAGCGGTTGAAAACAACCACGTCGCTCACGCACAACTTTTCGATGGTCCAGTAGGTGGGGCTGGATTAGCCCTTGCGTGGGCGTATGCGGCTTTTGTCAATTGCGAAGACCGACAACCCACCGATGCTTGCGGTCGGTGTGCGTCTTGTATCAAAACCCGTAAACTTGTTCATCCTGACCTGCACCACGTATTTCCGTTGCCGCGCTCACCCAAAGACGGCGAAGATTTGATGGGTGAACTCACCCCGCTGTGGCGTAGTTTTTTGGAAGAATCACCCTACCAAACCCTCCCCAATTGGCTTACTCATATCAACGCTACGGGCAATCAACAGGGTATTATCCCCATCAAAGAGTCGCGGAGTATTATCAACAAACTCTCGCTCAAGGCTTTCGAGGGTGCTTTTAAAATCATGCTGCTGTGGCAACCCGAACTGCTCAATATCGCCGCAGCCAACGCCCTGCTCAAAGTGCTGGAAGAACCACCCGACAAAACATTGTTTTTGCTCGTCTCGAATCAGTCCGACAAACTCCTCACGACCATCATCTCGCGCACGCAGCGCGTAGCCGTGCGAGGGTTTACCGACGACGAAGTAATGCAATACCTCCACCAAAAAGGCGTAGAAGAACGTCGCGCCAAGCAAATCGCGTATTTGGCAGAGGGGAATTTGGCCGAAGCCCGTCGCCTTGTGGACGAAACCGACGACAACCGCCACGAGTGGTTTGCCAACTGGATGCGTAAATGTTACGCCCGTGATTTTGCAACGCTGGTCAAACTCGCCGACGAGTTTGACGCCCTCGGCAAAGAACGCCAAAAGAGTATTTTTGAGTATTCTCTCAACATATTCAGGGATTTGTTTTTGTGGCAAAACGGGGTGAACGACCTGCTACGGTTGGAAGCAGAAGAACTGACGTTTGTTCAAAATTTCGGTAAAGCCACTCGTCCCGAAGCCATTGAGTTTTTGGTACAGGAAATCACCGAAGGCTACTATCATTTAGAGCGCAACGCCCGCGCCAAAATACTATTCTTGGACGTATCTATCTCAGCGGCAAGGGTTTTGCGTGGATAAACAAACCTATCCACGATGTTGCTTCAAGATTGATAATGCAACCACAAAAATTTCCCCAACCGTATTATTTGTTCTGAAACTGCACCACATTGACCGACATCACGATTTGATTGGGCTGCGCGTCGGGGTTTTTAAACACAAAATAAACATCATGCTTACCCGTTGTCGCTTCTATCTTCGTCACGGCTTGTTGTGACATTCGCCCCCCCTGCGGGCGGCGTTGCTGCCCTGCTGCAGGGGCAGTACCCCCTGCTTGCGCGTTGGCGGGGCGTTGTTGTTGCGTGTTGGTATTGGCAGTAAGCGGTGGGCCAAACGAGGGGTCATTGACGACTATCGCGTTGGTTGTCCCAATCAATTTTCCCGTGGGCGAATCCAAACGCACCTCTACTACACCGCCTACCGCACCCGCGCGCTTGGTGGCCTGGGCGAGAATCTCTACCTGCTGAATACCCGTCAAATCCAATTGCCTGAAGCCAAAATAAGACCCGTTGCCAATGACGTTAAACGATTTACTGGGCGTAATCAAAAGCTCCGTCCCTTTACTGACGTCGGCTTTGGCAGGGTCGAGGGCGGGATTGCGGAGGTGGAGAATCTGTTCTGACATCAACGGTGACAGGACTTTGGTGCCGCGGTCGGTATAAGCGGCTCGAATCACGTAGCTGCCGCGTCCGTTTTCGCCTTCGGGGACTTTGAGCGTTTGGGTACCTGCCGTAGTAAACGACTTCACCTGCAAGGGTTTTTCGCCCATACTCAGGATGTATTTGACCATGGTAGCGGCATCGTTGGCGGAGATTTGGGGGTGGGCACTCATGGCGTGTTCGCCCCACACACCGCCGCCACCTTTGATGATTTTTTCGGCCAACTTGGCGGGGGCTTCGGCGTTGCCTTTGTAACGATTGGCAATGTCTTGGTAGCTGGGTCCCACTGATTTTTTGTCCACGATATGACAGGACTTACAATCGCTGTTAGAAATCAACTTGTAGCCCGTATTGAACCGCACCGACGCATCCGTACCTCGGTAGTTGGAAGCAATTTCGATGGGGTCAAATGTGTCGGGCATGTAGTCTATATTGACGGCTACTTGTTCCGACGAAATCTTGCCATTTTCGAGACTACCATCTTCTTTATCAGCCACTTTTACTTTGTATTCGACGGGTTCGTCGGCAAAGAAAAACGACTGATTGCCTTTCACAATCTCAATCGCTACTTCGGGGGCTTCGTTGCCCGCTTTGATGTCGAGCGTGCGGCTGTTTTTCGCACCTTTGGCATCGGTGACGGTGAGGGTGGCTTTGTACGCGCCCGCTTTGTCGAAGGTGACGGTAGCATTGGGTTGGTTTAACACTTTGAACACCCCCGCTTTGGAAGTAATTTTCCACTCGTATTTGAGTACGTCTTTGTCGTAGTCTTCTGTACCTTCGGCAGACAACGCCACCCTGAAAGGCACAGCACCTGCGGTTTTGTCGGCGGAAGCTTGTACAATAGGGCGGCGGTTGCCCGCATTGTACTCCACTTTCACCAAACGCGCATTGTCGTTGCCCCTAAACCACGCGCTGCCGTACTCCAATACGTACAAGTCACCGTCGGGGCTGAAATCTATGTCAATGGCACTGCTGAAATTGTGGCTTGGCAAAAAGCGTTCCATGGATTGATAATCGCCTTTTTCGTCCATTGTCACAGACATAATCCAACCGCGCATAAACTCCACAATGAGCCACTTGCCTTCGTAATAATCGGGAAAAGGACGCGGAGCGTTTTTGAAATCTGCCTTGCGAAACACGGGGCCACCCGTAGCACTACGCCCCGAACTACCTACCAAAGGAAACTCGGGCGAATTGGCGTAAGGATACCAAATAAAGGCTTTTTGAGCGGGTGGCAGCTCGCGTAAGCCTGTATTGTTGGGCGAGTCGTTGATGGGTTTGGCAGGGTCAAATTTAGCGTCAGGCTTGACTTTGTTGGTCACAAAATCCCAGTCGGCGTACACCTTGTTGTCGCCAATAAAATACGGCCAACCAAAATTGCCTGGGCCTTTGGCTTGGTTGAACTCGTCATAGCCGCGTGGTCCGCGCTCGGAGTCTTGCGAAGCATCAGGCCCTACTTCACCCCAGTACAAATAGCCCGTTTGGGAGTCTATGGTAGGCCGCCACGGATTGCGGTGGCCCATGGTGTAGATTTCGGGACGAACAAGCCCCCCGTCCCCCAGAGGGGGGGTATTTGTTGTTGCTGTTGCTCCCCCTCTGGGGGCGGGGGGGGCTAAATTTCCTTCTGGAATGGTATATGTGCCATCGGCTTGGGGCTTGATTCTGAGGATTTTACCGAGCAGACTATTGGTGTTGGCCGCGCCGCGTTGGTCGTCCCAGTTTTCCCAGTTGGGTCTTTCGTCTATGTTGGCGTAGCCATCCGAACTACTGTTGGAGGTGTTGTTGCCCACGGTAAGGTAAAGATTACCCGCTTTGTCCCAAGTCATGCCGCCGCCCGTGTGGCAACATTCCTCGCGCTGCGTGGGTACTTCGAGCAAGATTTTTTTGGAAGATTCTACCAACTCGTCGCCTTTCAACTCCCAACGCGCCAATACGTGTTTGGGTGAGGCGGGGTCGGCGTAATACATATAAATCCAGTGATTTTTGGCAAAATTTGGGTCAGCAATCAGCCCCATCAACCCTTCTTCGGCTTCGCGTACTTGCCCCTGGCGGTTGGTGTATTTGGTATTGACAGGAATCGTCGCCAGTACCGTCACCTCTTTGGTTTTGGGGTCATAGACTTTGAGGTTGCCTTTGCGCTCTACAAACAAGATGCGTTTGTCGGGCAGAAAGGTCATTTCCATCGGTTCGTCGAGTTTTTCGGTCAAGATAGACTTGGTGAAGCGGTTTTCGTCGGGGGCGGTGCTTTGGGCATTGGCAGTGGTAGAAAGTACCACCGCCAACACGCCCGCAAAGCACCACTGAGTAGCAACTGTGCTTGACATACAATAGAGGTTTTGGTAGGTAATTGACGCCCTATTTTTCAAAAGAGCATCTCAAAGATAACGGCTCTCCCAAAATTTGGGACGATTTATAGACCAACTCACCCCAAAAACCGATAATTGACAAAATTTGAACGATGGTTTTGTCACAGAATCAATACAATAGTTCTTCTCTCTGCCCGTTGCACCGCCCGTGCGGTACGACAACAAAAGTGCCGTAACTATTTGAAAACTACGGCAAACCTTGTGTATATTTGGGAGTTGGGAGATATTTTAAACCACAGCAATAAGCATGACAGAAACTATCCAACTGACAAGATGAACATAGAAACTCACCATATCAAAGGTCACAGCATTGCCGAAGTGGTGTCGGACGGATTGGTTATCAAAACAAGCGAAGACGGCTTGGATTTGTTGGGCAATTTGTACTACCAAGACTTCGACAAAATCATTATCCAAGAAAAAAACATCACGCCCGAGTTCTTTGACTTGAAAAACGGAATGGCGGGAGAAATCCTCCAGAAATTTTCAAATTATCGCGTCCAATTAGCCATCGTAGGGGATTTTGCCCAGTATTCAAGCAAAAGTATCAAGGACTTTATCCACGAAAGCAACAAGCGAGGGCAAATCAACTTTGTCAATACAACAACGGAGGCATTGACTGTTCTTGCCGGTAACCGATAAACGCTATTTGGTCAAAAATATGGAACAAATGAGGCAAGTAATGAAGCAGATGATTGAGGTTTCGGAAGACGAACTAAGCAGATTCCTTAGCCAAACCGTTGTCAAAACTTTTAAGCGACAAGAAATCCTTAGCCGACCTAATGCGATTCCCAACGAGGTATTTTTTATCAATAAAGGGCTGATTAGGGTTTTAATTACTGACCACGAAGGCACAGAACATACCATACATTTTGCGTTAGAAAACCAGTTTATCGCCGACTATTCCAACTTTATCCAAAAGCAGCCTTCTATTTACAGCTTACAGGCGTTGGAAGAAACCCAGGTAGTTGTCTTACCTCGTACTGCGATTGAATGGGGCTACCAAAACTTAACGGACGGCCAAAAAATGGGGCGATTGATTGCGGAGTTTTATTTCATTTACCAAGACGACCGCATTAAAAATATGTACGTAAGAACCCCCAAGCAGCGTTACGACACAACACCTGATTGCTTCCTATTTGGGCATTACGCCAATTCACTTGAGCAGGCTCAAAAAAGCGGAAATCGAAAAACGATAAACATTTGTTATCGTTTGACGAAGCCATCGCTCAGTACCTTTGTGCTACAATTTAATTGAAAAGCACAATGAAAGAATATACCTTAATCACAGGTGCCAGCACAGGCATTGGCTACGAAATGGCGAAGCAATTGGCCTCCCAAAATTACCATCTAATTTTAGTGGCTCGTAGCCAAGACAAATTGGAAACACTTCAACATGCACTAACAACACAATATGCGGTGGATGTGCAGTATTTGCTTTATGACTTATCGGAACCCAATGCCGCACAAGATTTGTACAACCACGTAAAAGAACATCACTACGTGGTAACAGGCTTGATAAACAACGCAGGTTTTGGCGATTATGGCAATTTTATGGAAATGCCCCTGAAAAAAGACGAAGAAATGATTGCCGTTAATGTTACTGCCCTGGTCGGATTGACGAAATTGTTTGGTGCAGACATGGTAAAAGCAGGCAAAGGCAGCATAATGAATGTGGCTTCGCTGCTTTCATTTCTTCCGTTTCCGTACTATTCGGTTTATTCAGCCACGAAAAGTTTCGTATTGGCATTTACTGAAACCGTTGCCGCCGAACTGGAAGGAACGGGCGTCAGGGTTACGGCACTTTGCCCCGGCACGGTAGAAACTCCTTTTCATACCGAAGCCATGCGAAAAACCAACGCCATGAGTGCCAACAAACCCATGCCTGCCGATGTGGTAGCAAAAGCGGGAGTTGCACTTTTTTTGAACGGTAAAAACAAAAAAATCGTCGGTTTTATGAATTGGTTTTTGAGCAACATTCCACGAGTAACGCCCGATCAATTAATGATGAAAATTAAAAAGAATTTAGCCAGCATCAAGCAATGACGGCCTTCATACACCGGCTAAAACATCGAGACGAAACCTTGTTTTATTGTGGTTTACTTTGTCTCCATCGTTTAAAATGATTGAATGTCTCTTGTCTGTGTTTAGATTTTGTGTAATTTGCTACCTAAAACCCTCTTTTTATGTTCAATGCTCAAAATCGCCCGTTGTTACTAACCAGATTTTTGATTTGCCTTTTGGTCAGCTTTTTGTTTTCTGCTGGCACATTTGCCCAATCTGACGTACTCGACCGCTACCTCGCCCGCCCCGACTCGGTGTATGGCTGGAAACTCCAAAATACCATCGAAGGCAAAGGCTACAAAGCCTACATCATCGAACTTACCTCGCAGTCGTGGCGCACACCCGACGAAGTGGACAGGACCGTTTGGAAGCACTGGATGGCGATTATCAAGCCCGATAAATTGGCAACAAACAAAGCGTTGCTGTTCATCGGTGGAGGACGCAACGGCCGTCCTGCCCCCGCCAACGCGCCCACGTCGTCGGTGATGATGGCCATGGAAACCAGCTCTATCGTAGTCGAACTCGGGCAAGTACCCAACCAACCCCTGCGCTTTGCCGACTCCAAAGACAAAGAACGCAGCGAAGATGACCTCATCGCTTACACCTACAACAAGATGATAGACACCAAAGACGATTTTTGGTTGGTGCGCTTGCCCATGGTCAAAAGTGCCGTCAGGGCAATGGACGCTACCCAAGAATTTTTGCGCAGCGACGCAGGCGGTAAAATCGAGGTGGACGGGTTTGTGGTATCGGGCGGCTCCAAGCGCGGCTGGACGACTTGGCTCACGGGCATTGCCGACTCGCGCGTGATTGGCATGGCGCCTGCCGTGATAGATGCCCTCAATACCGACGCCATGGCCGTGCATCACTACGAAGTGCTGGGCTTTTTTACGGAAGCACTCGGCGACTACGTCAACCACGGCATCATTCCGCACAAAGTCAATACGCCCGAAAGTAAACATATTTACAGCATAGACGACCCCTACTCGTACCGAAACCGCGAGCGCATGAAAATCCCGAAGTTGGTACTCAACGCGAGCGGCGACCAGTTTTTCTTGCCCGACAACTCACAGTTTTACTTCAAAGACCTCCCTGGCCCCAAATACCTGCGCTACGTCCCCAATACCAAGCACAACCTGGCCGACTCCGACGCACTCATTAGTTTGGCCACTTTCCACCAAGCCCTATTTTCGGGGCGTAAATTGCCTACCATCACCTGGAAAAAGAAAAAAGACGGTACGCTTGTGGTCAAATCTTCCGAAACACCCAAAGAAGTCAATGTGTGGGCCGCCAACAATCCCAATGCGCGTGATTTTAGGCTGGATGTGATTGGTAAAGCCTTCAAAAAGAGCAGTTTGACGGTCAACAAGAAAAACAAATACGTGGCTGTACCGCCTGTCAATGAAAAAGGCTACACGGCGTTTTTTGTGGAATTGGTCTTTGAAAACGGCAAACACCCGCTCAAATTTACCTCCGAAGTAAGCATCACCCCCGACATCAAGCCGTTCAAATTTGCCGATTCCTACAAGCAATACGCCGACAAAGCGCGGAAGTAGGATTTGTTGAATCATTCTGGTCCAACGTTTGTTGCAAGAGTAAAAATTCCCCAATGCCCGATGTGATTTTGTTTGATGGAGTTTGCAAC
>JALOLW010000207.1 GCA_025455795.1 Spirosomataceae bacterium | reverse complement strand
CCGATGTTTTTTATTTTACTACCTTCGGAGGCGAGGCTTTGTCTCTAGCGGCCACCTTAGCTACTTTAGAGGAGATGAAAGAAAAAAATGTACCAGAATATCTCGCTACCCAAGGTCAAAAAATTAAGGATGGGTTCAATGCATTAAGAGAAAAACATGGCATGACAGATTATATTACAATAGGTGGCTATCCATGTCGTTCTATTGTGAATTTTACAGAAAAAGCTGGAGATTCCTTAGTGCTTAAAACATATCTTCAACAAGAGATGATCAAAAGAGGCATTCTCTGGTCTAGCTTCCACAATATGTGCTTCTCGCATACAGATGCCGATGTCCAATTTACATTAGATGCTTACGACGACATTGAAATGAGTATGGGCTGGTACTATACTTTCGATGAATGCCTCTCGTTTCCTTTTACTGCCACTGCCCAACTCAAAAAGAAAGACGGCAGCATCGAAACAAAGCGCGTCAAAATCGTGGGCCTGCACAGCAAAGAGAAAGATTTTACGGAGAAAGACTTCCAACTCGAAATGGAACACGGCAGCTACGTCATGCCTATCGAATATTCCAAACTCAGCAAAATCGAAGCCGACGAGGAAACAATGGAAATGTTTGAGATTTGGGATTTTTGGGTCAATAAATACTGATTTCTAAAACTGAACACGACCTGCCTCTGTAATAGAAACAGGCCGTGGGGTTTTGGTTGACAAGCATTTTAGCGCAATGGAATAGCAAAACCCGCCATGACACTAACAGCCTGATTGTGAACGGGTACGCGCACTACGGGCGCATCATAGACGGGCGTAAAGCCTCGGTCGTAGCGGGCTTCGAGCATCATCTGTACCGTACCCAAATCGAAGTTGAGACCCGCACCCGCGGCAGCACCGATGTCGAAGCGATTGAAGACCCCCAAGCCGATGTTGGTCCGTAACGGACGACTGCGGAACACAAGCAAGTCGGCCCGCGAAACGATTTTGCCGTCGACTAAGTAGCTGAACGTAGGACCCAGCACGATATAAGGTTTGACAGGGGCTTCTTTGCCGCCAAACTCGTACTGCAACAGCAACGGGGCTTGCACGTAGGTCATGCGTTGGCGCAGCGACCCGCTCAAAGGCAGATTGACACCCACCAAATCCATGAGTTCGTTGGCGGTGAAACCTGCGCCATTTTGAACGTACCCTATTTCTGGACGAAACGACAACCCACCCGCAATCGGGACTTTGAGAAACACGGCGGCGTTGCCACTCACAATGGGATTGAGTTCTCCCGTATAATTTTGGATATAGCCACTGCCCATTGTTTTGGCGAGGGTAGCACCCCCGCGTGCGCCCACGGCCAACTGCGCCGAGGCCGAAAATCCAAAGGCGACTAACAAAGTGACTGTCAAAGCATTACGAAGCGTTTTCATGGGATGAGAAGATGTGATTTTAAGTTGAAAAACACCTATTTAACGCCATTCTGACGAGCGTATTTTAAGAAGTAACGGTATGGTTGGTTAATGTTTGTTAATAGTCCAAACTCACGATGCGGACACCCGCCTGAAACCCAATCCAATTGCTGAGTTCGAGGCCGTTGCGGAGGCTTTGGGTGGGAAAAGGGCTGTAAATCTGCGACGGGTCGAGTTTAAGGTAGTTGGGGCGGGCGGTGAGCCACGTCCAAGCAGGACCCGCGTACAGTGCCACTCGGCCCAAGATGCGCTTTTCGATGCCAATACTCGCCCGATAGAAGATACCGTTGGCCGAGTCGAAGGAGTTGGCGGCCTCCATGATGCGGTTGAAAGTAAAGTCAAAGTTGCTTCGCCAGCCTTTGCCCCACTTTTGCGACGTGCCTACGCCGTAGCCTGCGGTATAAAGTGGCTTGTCGGTGATGCCAAAACTGCTGCCCATCGTGATGATGTTGTAGAGTTTGGCAACCCCCGTTTTGAAAGTCAAATTGCCGTAGTTCATTTCGTCGGTACCGATTTCGAGGCGACGGTAGCCGTTGCGCCGCACGTAGCTGATAAGACCAATCGGCAATGCCCCCGACGAGTCGGCATAGTTGAAAAGAGAGATTTGCAAGCCGCGCTTATGGACGTGGGCGTAGTTGAAAAAGCCGCTGACTTGCAGGCCGTTGAACTTCTTGGCGGCTACGTTGGCAAAGCCCGACGCTTGCAGCCCGCTCATGTTGCCGAGGGTGGCGTTGGCAAAACCTGCCAGCTGCAAGCCGCGAAAATGTCCGCCAGTGACATTCATAAAGCCCGCAGCCTGAATCCCGTCGAAGTTTTTGAGGGTGGCGTTGGCAAAACCCGCCCCCTGCAAGCCATAGACATTGCGCCCGACCAAATTGGCAAATCCTGCCAACTGCGCCCCGTGGACATCTCGGCGGACCAGATTGGCAAAACCGCCCAATTCTAACGCACTCACCCCGCCTGAATAACCCACGAAGATATTGAAAGACAGGGAGTTGATAACGTTGCCGCTCATGACGTGGTTGGTTCCCACGAAGGGCAACAACGACACCTGAACGGCACGGTAAATCGTGTCTTGGATGTTGTTGATATGCACTGCTTGCTTGGCCGACGCAAAAGCATCCACGAAGTTTTTCTCGACTTTTTCCAAATCAAGTTTGCGCTTAGGAGCGGGGGGAACGTTGGTATCTGCCGAGGCGACCAAAACAGGCAGCGGCGCGGGTGCAACGACTTTGAGCGAATCCTTCACGGGTGGTTTCAGTTGGGTCACCACGGCGGGACGTTTTTCTTCCATTTCGAGGGCCACGAGGCTAATTTCGAGCGGTTCGCCATTGACCACCACGGCACTCGTACCAAAATATCCGCCTTTTCTCACTTCCAACCGAGGCGTGGGCGTACCCGCAGGCAGACGCATCCGAAAACGTCCCGATGAATCGGTCACGGCGGAAACAAGGGTGTATTTTTCGTAAATACTGGCTTTGGCGAGGCGTTTACCCGTCTGACGGTCAAAGATGTAACCGTTGATGAGGATGTCTTTGGGTTTTTCGGGAGTAACTATTTTCTGCAAAATCACGTGACGGGCGCGTTCTTTGTAGCTCACGCTGCCTTTGAAAATATCGTCCAAAATCTCCCGCACGGCGGCGTTGGAGGCCGTGATACTGACCCGTCGGGTGAGGTCAAAGTCGGTGGGATTGTACGAAAAACTAAACCCGCCTTTGTGGCCAATCGTGCTGAGGGCTTGGTCGAGTCGCTCGTTGGAGATTTTGACCGTGATAGGCTTGCTCAAAAGTGATTTTTGCGCAAAAACTTCATGACAAAGCAAGAAAAATAAGACTGAAAATACCGGTTTCATAGCTGTTAATTTTGTATGATTGATGCTGCTGATGATGGTGCGCGTTTGAAACGCGCATCTCACGAGGTTCGCGTTTCAAACGCGAACTATCAAACGGGAATCTGCTACTTCATTTCATCATTGGATATTGCCCTGTTCGATATTCGTAATTCAAATCTGCTATTGACAGCCTTCGCCGTCGAGAATAATTTGGTCACCCTGGCGAATGACTTTGAGTTGAAGCGTTTCGGCAATGACTGCGAGGGTATTGTCCAGACTTTCCCGTTCAAAACGCGCCGTGAGGCGACAGTGAGCAATGTTGCGGTGACGAAGCTGAATATCAGCGTGATAGCCTTCTCTGAGCGATGCGACAACGCTTTCTAAATCGGTTTTTTCAAACACAAACACGCGGGTATGGTACGCAAGCGCGTTGGGATTGACCGCCCGCAGGCGCACGATGGTATCGGCCTGTACCGCCGCCGCCTCGCCTTTGACGAGCAGCGTCTTGGCATTTTTCTTGGCCAACTGTACCTTTCCACTCGTCACGGTCACACTGACCGTAGGGCCGTAGGCTTTGACATTGAACGTTGTCCCTAATACTTTGACTTCGCTGCCGTTGGCCTGAATCACAAAAGGCTTTTGTTCGTCGCGTTTGACTTCAAAATAGGCTTCTCCTTTGAGCGTGACCGAGCGCGAAGTTTGGTTAAAATCGGCGGCTACGGTAAGTTGGGTATTTTGGTTCAAAAACACTTTTGTTCCGTCGGGCAACAGGTGTTCGGTTGTTTGATTTTTTGATTCTAATACCTTTGCTATCAATGGTTTCGATGGTTGTTGATTCAGCCACAAATACCCCAACCAGCCCAATCCTATCACCACCAAAATACTTGCTGCTGCGCGCCAATAATCCCCGAAACTAACCTTGAAAGGACGGTTTATATCGGCGGACTGCTCACTGCCTGCTGTAAACTGCTTACTACTTACGGCGGCCTTCACTTTCTCCCAAGCGGCATCGGTATTGACGGTAGTTTGAGGTTTGGTGGCGGTAGATTGTTCCCAAATTTTCTGATAACGCAACAGTTCTCTTTCTGCCGCTGCGTGGTCGGTGGCAGCGGTGAGCCAAGCCTTCACCTGCGCGGCTTCGTCGGGGGTGGTTTCACCTGCCACGTAGCGCGCCAAAAGGTCGTCGGGAAGCTGTGTTAAATGCTGTGACACAGGGTTTTGCTCGTTATCTGTTATCAGTTATTTGTGATTCATCAATCACGGGTTCATTTTCCGCCCCAAACTATCAAAATCAACATAGCCAAAAAATCGGCAAGTTCAGTACGGAGGATTTTGAGGGCTTTGCCAATTTGATTTTCAACGGTTTTGATAGAAAGTCCCAATTGGTCGGCAATTTCTTGGTAACGCAGTTCTTCAAATCGGCTCAGTTTAAAAATCACTCGGCACTGTTCGGGCAGGAGTTCGATGGCTTTGGCCAACTGCGCCTCCAACTCGTTTTTATAAACAGCCTGACTTACAGACTCATACGAGGCATCTTGGTAATACACCGCGTACTGTTGATGTTCCTCGCGCACTTTTTGGTGTTTGAGGCGGTTGAGACAGTGATTATGTACGGCTCGGTACAAGTACGATTTGAGCGACTGCGTGATTTCGATTTCGGTGCGTTTTTCCCAAACATTCACAAACACCATCTGCACGATTTCCTCGGCATCGTCGGGGTCGTGTACGATACCCCGTCCGTAGGCGCACAGGCTCGCGTAGTGCTTCCGAAACACTTGCTCGAAAACACGCTCGTCTCCTTCACGAATGGCTGCAAATATTTGATTATCTGACAATTGCACGTACGTTGGGCTTATTTTGTCCAAAGGTACAACTTTCAACAAAATCTCGCCACGGCTTTTTGGATGAACCCTCAAAAATCAAGGTCTAACCCGCTATTTGGTAGTATGACAAGTCAGCGGGACGTTCCCCCCATTGGGTTGAATTATTTTTTGCGGTAATCGCCGCGAGAGAAGTATTTTTCGACGAAACAGTACATCAAAATAAAAAAGTAGCGGCTGCCCATCTCCTTGATTTTGAGTTTTGATTCGCCGTATTTGCGATTGGTCCAACTGTTGGGGACCACGGCGTAGGTGTATCCGCGCACGATGGCTTTGAGCGGTAGCTCTACGGTGAGGTTGAAGTGCGGCGAGAGAAAGGGCTTTAGTCCTTCGATGGTTTCGCGTTTGTAGAGTTTGAAGGCGTTGGTGGTGTCGTTGTACTTGATACCCATCACCATTTTGATGATAAAATTGGCGAGGCGGTTCACGATTTTTTTCACTTCGGGATAGTCTATTACTTTGCCGCCTTTGCCCCAACGATTGCCAAAGACCGCGTCGTAGTTGCCCTCTACCATTTTTTGGTAAAATTTTACCAAGTCTTCGGGGTCGTCGGACATATCGGCCATGAAGACCGCCACGCAGTCGCCGCTAAATCGTTCCAAACCGTAGCGCACGGCGTAGCCGAAGCCATTGGGGCCTTTGTTGGTTTCAAAAGTCAGCGTAGGTATGTCTTTTTGTAACGCCTCCAATACTTCCAAGGTATTGTCTTTGGAGTTGTCATTGGTGACCCAAATCTCGTGCGGAATGTGGTATTTGAGGAGAGTAGCATACAATGATTGCAGCGTTTGAGGAAGGGAATCTTGCTCGTTGTAAGCAGGGATAACGACACTTAGTTTCATCGAAAAATAATTCGTTTAAGGGGCAAAAATGGCTTTTTTAAACCTAATTTCCAATCTTGACGCTATAATTCATGGAACACGGATGCCACGAATGCCTCTGGCAGCGTGGATCTTACACTCATAAATGCTGAAATTAGGAAATACGGAAATGCTGAAAATGAGTACATGTTGAAATGAAAACTATTCAACCATTTACGCATTTTTGAACGCTCACATTTACGCATCTAACCCCATATTTCGCAGTAAATCGTCGTATTTTTGAAGCGTTTTTTGGGTGGTGGTGTCGTATTTTTTGTTGAGCCAGTCGTTTACATCCATGAACATCCGTCGGCGGTTTTGGAGGAAAGTAGCGTTGGTCACGGCGTGGACATTGCTCAACCCGCCTCGGTGTTTGCGATACACACCCATCGTTTCGTTGAGATAGCCAATGTAGCCCCGCGCAGCCAACTGTATCACCAAGGCCCAGTCACCTGCGGCGGCGCGGTGGTGCCACTCGGCGAAGTCTTCGGTCAGAAACACATTGCGGTAAAAAAGGCTCGCCGTACCGACAAACCAGCGGTCGTCGAGCAGGTCTTCTACGGTTGAGATGGCTTTTTGGTTGGCCTCATTGAACGGATGCGACGGGCTTCCATCTTCGTAAATCACTCGAAGATTGTGGTGGCAAACGTAAAAATCGGGGTGAGCGTCCAAAAAATCGGCTTGTTTTTGAAGTTTGAGCGGGTCGGTCCAGTAGTCATCGCCTTCACACAGGGCTACGTACTGCCCGCGACAGGCTTTGAGGAGCATCAGTACGTTGTTGCGCCCCGCAAACTCGCGCGGTGACGTGGGTCCCAAATTTTGGGGATGTAAAAAAGCCCGAATCTTTTCAGGATACTGGGCTGCGTATTGGGCCAGAATGGCTTGGTTACCATCCGTTGAGGCATCATCGCCCACGACAATCTCAAACGCGAAGTCGGTTTGCTGCATCAATGCGCCATCGAGCATCTGCGCGATGTATTTTTCGTGGTTAAACGTCGGAACGCAAACACTTACTTTTGGAGTCATTAGATTTTATTTAGCAGATAGCGAAACACCCATTCAGGTACTGAATTGGTTTTGAGTTCTAAGTCTGTTCCTTCTGTGATTTCTGCAATCCAAGTTTGATTTGAGCCAGAGTTATCAAAAATATAAGCCCGATTGGTATGTTGAACAG
>JALOLW010000206.1 GCA_025455795.1 Spirosomataceae bacterium | reverse complement strand
GTTGAAGCCACCTTTTTCGGAATTGGACGCCAACGATACGGTGTTGGTGAAATTGGAGCCATTACGGAAAAACTTACGGATACGGTCACTTTGAGCCACATACGGTACGGTCAGGTTGTTGTACAAAATATGCGTCATACCGGGTTGGATTTTTTCGCCAAACGACCACTGACCCGACGTAGGGTTGGGGGCGGTGGGGCGCACACCGTTTTCGCCTTGGCCGTATTCCATTTGGTAGTCGGTAAAGTCAAGCGGCGTTTCGTTGGTATAGTTGCTATTGACTGTTACGCCGATGCCTTTGCTGTCGCCTTTGGTTTTGGTCGTAATCATAATGACCCCGTCTTTGGCCCGTGAGCCGTAAAGTGCGGCGGCGGTTGCGCCTTTGAGTACGGTCATGCTTTCGATGTCATCGGGGTTGATAGAACTTAGGCCGTCGCCTCCGTCGGAAGTGTTACCACCCCCGCGCACGCCGATTGAGTTGTCGGAAGCAGCGTTGCCGGGGTTAGTGCCAAAGTTGGTGTTGTCAATCGGTACACCGTTGATAACGATGAGCGGGTTGTTCTGCCCCGAAATCGAAGATTGCCCCCGAATCCTGATTTTACTGGTACCCGCTGGCCCCGTACCAAGTCCCGAAATATTGACCCCCGCAATCTTGCCTTGCAAGGCATTGATGAAGTTGGGCGTGCGGTTTTCGGTCATGGCCGCCGGGGCGATGGTCGTGGTGGCGTAACCCAGTTTTTTGGCTTCTTTTTTGATACCGAGGGCAGTCACCACTACTTCTTGGAGGGCCTCGGCACTTTCAAGCAGCGACACGTTGATTTGGGTCTGATTGCCCACTATCACGTCTTTGGTGCCATAGCCTATAAAGCTGAACACCAACGTACTGCCCGACGGTACAGTGAGGGAGTAGTTACCGTTGCCGTCGGTAGATGTACCCGTGGTAGTACCTTTTACTAATACCGATACACCTGCGAGTGGCTGCTTATTGCCATCGGTGACATTGCCACTGATTCGGCTTTGCGCCCATAGCGTAGTTTGGATTGCCAGTAGGAACAGCCCCAAAAAGACCGTCCGAAAGTATGATAAATGTTTGCTCATTTTGAGTACAGATGTTTGAAGTTAATAAATTTTGTTCAAAAAAATAGCAAAATAGTTCAATATACTTCCACGATTTGCCATTGTAGAATTTTGTAATATTTCCCCAAAAAATAGCACCTATCTTTACCAAAGTGAATCCCCCCAATCTAAGCGAATCTATTCCACACCTGCTCGAACTTCATCGCCTCAAAAATCAGACGGTGCAGCTGGGGGCGTGGCCTGTACGGGTGAGCGAACATTTGCGTTTTGTGGGGATATTGGAAGGTAAATTTAATTGGCAAATCGAAGGCGTACCTTATATACTGTACCCCAACGACGTGGTGGTACTCTGCCCGTGGCACCGTATCGGAAACGAAACGGCGACGTTGGAGATTGGGAGTTTTATAGAGATTGCCTTACAAACCAACAAATTAGAATTTGAAGGTAGCCTGCAACTTGGTGCGTGGTCGGCGTTGGCAGAAATAGACCAGCGAATCATAGGCAAACTCCTGAGCAACGGACCGTTGGTGATTTCCCATTTCAAAACCCTCAACGAGTTGCTCCAAACCATCGAATCGGAAGCAAAAAATGGGGCGTTTGGCCATCAGACCCGCATCAATCAAGTGATAGACCAGCTTTTTATTGAAACAGTGAGGCAGTTGAGCCAACAGCAAAGCCAACGGCGCGATTTTTCGCAAGCATTTGGCGAACTTGAAAAAATGCTCCGCGATAGCCTCGACCACCCCTGGACAGTTGAAGAAATGGCGACCATTGTAGGCATGAGTACAACGGCTTTTACCGAAAAAGTGAAATCATATTCGGGCTTTTCACCCATCAATTACCTCATCAATATCCGAATCGCCGAGGCCATGCGTCAAATCCGACAAACCGACAAGAGCCTGACTGATATAGCGTTGGACATGGGATTTTATTCGTCACAACATTTCTCAACCACGTTCAAAAAACTCACTGGCTATACGCCAGGCCAATACCGAAAAGCCCCCCGACCCCCAGAGAGGGAGTAAACAAAAAAGCCCCCTCCGGGGGTTGGGGGCTAATAATTAATCATGGATTGCATCATCACAATAGACATTGGTACGGCACAAGTCAAAGTTTCGGCTTTTGATACTTCGGCGCGTTTGGTCGCTGCGCGTAGAGGCGCGTATCCGACATTTCACCCGCAACCCGACCAAAGCGAGCAAGACCCCGAACAGATTTTTTTGACGGTGCTCTACGCCCTCAAAAGCCTCCTCAACGAAGGTTTGGACAGAAAGCATCGGCCCATCGCGCTCATTTTTGGGGCTTCGATGCACAGCCTGCTGCCCATAGACAAGCACGGCGTACCACTCCGCAACGCGGTGATATGGGCCGACAACCGAGGCCACAACGAAGCCGACGCGCTCCGTCAGCATCTTTTAGGACAAGAAATCTACGAAGCTACTGGTACGCCCCTGCACCCCATGTCCCCATTGGTCAAGTTGTGTTGGTTCAAAAATCATACCCCTGCTTCTTGGTTTGAACGAGTCTATAAATTTATTTCCATCAAAGAGTACATCCTCTTCCAACTGACGGGTCAGTTGGTGATAGACCACAGCATGGCCTCTGCCACTGGACTGCTCAACATTCATCAGTTTGGGTGGGAGCAAAAAGCACTTCATCATGCGGGAGTCAGAATGTCGCAGTTGTCGGAAGTAGTACCTATTCATTTTGACGAGCTTAAACTCAAAAAAGAGTATGTGCGACTGTTTCGACTGCCGAGCTCGACCAAAATCATCATCGGGGCCAGCGATGGCTGTTTGGCGACGTTGGGGGCGGGTGTGGTCAAAGAAGGTGACGCTACCATCACCATCGGGTCGAGTGGGGCAGTGCGGGTGGCAGGAAGTGAGGTCATCAAAGACCCACACCAACGGTTTTTCAACTACGTGCTTACGCCCGACATTTACATTTCGGGGGGACCTACCAACAATGGCGGCGTGGTGTTTGAGTGGTTTGCGCAGCAGTTGGGCGCGTCTGGATTGTTTTTGGACTTAGAACAAAGCGTCGAACAACTCCTGCGCGAGGCCGAGCGCGTACCCGCAGGAGCAGGAGGACTGCTGTTTTTGCCGTATTTGCTGGGCGAGCGCGCCCCGCTTTGGAACGCCAACGTGCGCGGCGCGTACATCGGCACCAACATCACCCATGAGCGCAAGCATTTTGTGCGAGCTACCATTGAAGGTGTTGTGTACGAGATACATAGCATCGGTAAACTCCTCCAACAGTACCGCAACATCGAAAATCTCTACCTCAATGGCAACTACGCCACCCGCCCACTCGTCGCCCAAATCATCGCCGATGTGTTTGGCAAGGCAGTTCATATCAACGACCAACACGACAGCGCAAGCACAGGGGCAGCACTCCTGGCCTTGACGCATCTGGGTATTTATCCAACCTTGCCAGAAGCCGCTCAAACGGTGCGCTCGGTAGAGACCTATCAGCCAGATGCCGTCACACACGAGCGGTACGCACGTTTTACGCAAATTTTTGAGCGTCTGAGTCAAAAACTCCAAGAAGATTTTGACGCTTTGGTGGCCCTACAAGCGTGATGAACTTGGGCAAATCATCCCCAAAAAAATCCACTCTTACTGCCCCACAACCGATGGTAAACATTCGGTTTGAGCTAATAGGTATTGCATAGTACCTTTGATTCAACAATAAGGCCAATGCTCGTCATTGAACCTCCATATTGAAAATCAAAACAACACATAAAACATTAAGAGCCATGAAAACGAACACATTGTTTAGAATGAAAGAAGAAGGAGTTATTGGTGGAGTAGCCGCGGGTTTGGCCCATCACTTCGGTATTGACCGCCTGTTGGTGCGGATTTTGTTTGTCCTTTCGTTTTTCTTTTTCAAAGCCGTTCCGGTGGTCATCGTCTATATTTTGTTATGGGCGTTGCTCCCAGTAGGTGAGAAAAACTCGGGCAACGTCGAAGTGACCAAAGTATAACCTGCCGCCCATCCTGCCGCAAAGCCGCCTTGAAAGAATAACTTCGAGGCGGCTTTTTGTTTACAATACCGCCTCGAAGGGCGAAGTACCAGTAACAAAATAACCTCAGGAATGTCATACAGCCTGTGGTAACCGTCTCAGCAACAGAATAAATAGAACAAAATCTGCCCTATCTCATTGATTCTTTGAAGAATCTAAGCTATTTTGCCGTCACAATCTCCCAAAACCTTTATTGACCTTGAAAATAGCGATTCTGAAAGAAACCAAAGCCTACGAAAAACGGGTAGCGGTGACACCCGACGTGGTGAAAAATCTCCTCAAAGCGGGCTTTAGTTGCGCCGTACAAAGCGGTGCAGGTACGGCCTCCTCGCTCTTAGACGCTAACTACGAAAGCGCAGGTGCCCACATCGCTGCCGATTCTAAAGCACTCCTCTCCGACGCTGACATCGTGCTGAAAGTCAATGCCCCCACGCTCGACGAGGTGGCGCAGATGCGCGAGGGTGCAGTGAGCATTTCGTTTTTGTACGCCTACACGCAGCCCGATTTGGTCAAAAGCCTTTGTGCCAAAAACATCTCGGCTTTTAGTATGGATGCCGTGCCGCGCACTACCAAAGCCCAAAGCATGGACGCGCTCAGTTCGCAAGCCAACTTGGCGGGCTACAAAGCCGTACTGCTCGGTGCCAACGCGATGGGCAAAATCTTCCCGTTGATGATGACCGCCGCGGGTACTATCAAGCCCTCCAAAGTGCTGATTTTTGGGGCGGGCGTGGCAGGTTTGCAGGCCATCGCCACCGCCAAACGCCTCGGCGCAGTGGTGGAAGTGACCGACGTGCGCCCCGAAACCAAAGAACAAGTAGAATCGCTCGGTGGGAAATTTTTGAGCGTAGAGGGTATGGAAGCCAACAAATCGGAGGGCGGCTACGCCAAGGAAGTGTCGGCGGAGTTTCTCCAAAAACAACAAGACCTCATCAAACAACGCATCAAAGACGCCGATTTGGTCATTACGACTGCCCTCGTGATGGGCAAAAAAGCCCCTGTCCTTGTGACCGAAGAAATGGTACAATCCATGAAAACGGGCGCGGTCATCGTGGACATGGCCGTAGAGTCGGGCGGTAACTGCGCGCTAAGTGAGGCCAATCAAACGGTGGTCAAAAACGGGGTCACTATCATCGGTGAATCCAATCTACCCGCACTACTTGCTACCAACGCCAGTGATTTGTACGCCAAAAATATCAGTACGCTGCTGCTGCACTTGGCTACCAAAGATGGCTTCAAATGGGAAATGGAAGAAGAAATCACCAAAGGCAGTCTTATCACGCACCAAGGCGCAGTTGTTCACGCATTTACAAAATCAATATTGGGCTAAACAATGGAATCCATCATCACCTTCATTGGACAAAACATCCAACTCATTTATATCCTTACGCTCTCCATTTTTGTCGGGATTGAGGTTATTTCCAAAGTACCGTCGGCTTTGCACACGCCGCTTATGTCGGGGGCCAATGCCATCCATGGGGTGGTCATCATCGGGGCCATCATCGTGATGGGACACGCCGAAGAAGGCAACTGGCCCGCGCTGATTTTGGGCTTTTTGGCGGTCATCCTCGGCACACTCAACGTCGTCGGCGGCTTTGTGGTGACGGATAGAATGTTGGAAATGTTTAAAAAGAAAAAATAAAATGATGCAACAATACTGGCTTTACCTCATTTATCTCTTGGGTTCGGTGGCATTTATCATCGGTTTGAAAATGCTCTCTGGCCCCAAAACTGCCCGTCAGGGCAATTTCCTCGCCGCAGGTGGCATGACGCTCGCCATCCTCGGTACTATCTTTCTTCACCAAAACGAAGCGGGGGAGTCCATCGGCAACTATGGCTGGATTTTTGGCGGCATTGCCATCGGCACAGTCGTGGGGTGGATTTCGGCCAAAAAGGTCAAAATGACCGATATGCCGCAAATGGTGAGCCTTTTCAACGGCATGGGCGGGGCGTGCGCCGCGCTGATTTCGTTGGTAGAATTTGGGCATTTGGACGGCGAAAGCTCCCCCGCTACCATCGCAACCATTGTGGCGGGGCTGGTCATCGGTAGTGTTTCGTTTTCGGGCAGCATCATCGCCTACGCCAAGTTGCAAGAAATCATGAAGAAAACCTTCCGCCTGCCCGCCCAAAACATCCTGACCATCATCTTGTTGGCGAGTATTTTGGGATTGAGTATCTACTTGTCGGCGGTTTCGGCTTCTTCGGGTTTGTTTTACACCATTTTTGTGCTTTCGCTTTTGTACGGAGTGCTTTTTGTGTTGCCCATTGGTGGGGCCGATATGCCCGTCGTGATTTCTTTGTTGAACTCCTTCACGGGCGTAGCGGCGGCGTTTGGAGGGTTTTTGTACGACAATCAAGTGATGCTCACGGGCGGTATTTTGGTCGGGTCGGCGGGGACACTACTCACTATTTTGATGTGCAACGCCATGAATCGCTCCCTGACCAATGTGATTTTTGGGTCGTTTGGCGGGGGCAGTAGCAGTGCGGCGGCGGCCAGTAGTCCCACGGGCGGGGCGGTCAAAAGTAGTACGCCTTCTGACGTAGCTATTTTGATGAACTACGCCCAAAAAGTCATTGTAGTACCAGGCTACGGCTTGGCGGTAGCCCAAGCCCAGCACGTGATTCACGAACTGGAGGCTATTTTGGAAGCCCGTGGCGTGCAGGTCAAATACGCCATTCACCCCGTAGCAGGGCGGATGCCCGGGCATATGAACGTGCTTTTGGCAGAGTCAAACGTGGCCTACGATAAATTGGTAGAAATGGAAGAAATCAACGACCAATTTGCCACTACCGACGTAGTGTTTGTAGTAGGGGCCAACGACGTGGTAAATCCCGCCGCCCGCAGCAATCCCGCCAGCCCGATTTATGGAATGCCCATCCTAAACGCCGACAAAGCCAAGACGGTGATTGTGAGCAAACGCTCCATGGCCGCTGGCTACGCGGGTATTGACAACGAACTATTTTATTATCCCAATTGCCTCATGCTGTTTGGCGACGCCAAAGATTCCATCACCAAAGTAGTAGCGGAACTGAAAAGCATGTAAAATTGTAAAGGGAAATGATACTTAGAAAAGCTATTGTATCACAAAGACAAACGCATCAATGGAAAGGCTTTTAGAAAGAATTACATTTAATCAAACAGTATGCA
>JALOLW010000571.1 GCA_025455795.1 Spirosomataceae bacterium | reverse complement strand
TCTTTCTCACGTTTGTACTCCTGAAAAGCAAAAAACGGGATTTCAGGTTCGCCGTAACCCGTCGCAATCAGCTCATCAGGCTTTCCAAATAGCTCGTGATTACCAACAGTACTCGAAATAAGACGCTCGGCAAAAAGATTGAATCGGTAGGGTTCGGTAAAATCTACTTTACTAAACATAGGCCCAATAAAGTGGAGTGCCAAATCTTGCTCGTTCCAGTAGAATACATTTTTATTGAGCAGATTACGCAACTCCATACAGTTTTCGCGTTCTCGTTTACTGAGTGTAATTGTTTTAGATAAATTGATCCAATGCGTTAGTGTGTCTATCTGCGCTTGACGGCGTAAGCCAAAGGTTTTATCCATCAATATCGTCGTGCAATCACCGAAAGCTAATTTTTCCATTGTGTTTAGCATTTATTCAAACAAAGGTACAAAATGAATCGTAAAAACTTCCTTAAAAACCTCTCTGCCACCGCGCTTGGTACGGCATTCTTGAACGAAAAAGTGGAAGCACAGGCCGCGCCCAAACCCGCGCAATCGGGCGTAAAAATCACCAACGTAAAGCCGTATATTTTTAGCAACGCGCTCTACGTCAAGGTCGAAACCGACGCGGGCATCAGCGGTTGGGGCGAGGGCGACCACGAAACAACCAAAGTGCTGGGCGTTTTTTTGGAAGAAGTTTTAAAACCCGTTTTGCTCGGCCAAGACCCGTTCGACACCGAATACTTGTGGACGCAAATGTTCTTTGAAGGTTTTGAAAACGGCAGTACGGGTATCAACCCTGGGGCCGTAGCAGGTGTGGACAATGCCCTCTGGGACTTGAAAGGCAAACTTTTGAAACTGCCTGTACACAAGCTACTTGGCTCCAACAAAACCGAAAAAGTGGCGGTGTATGGCAGCTACGGACGGCGCAAAAAAGGCGGCTACCGCACCCCCGACGAAATGGCAAAACTTGGAGCGGAGTTTGTAGCGCAGGGCTACAAAACCGTCAAAGCCCGTAT
Organism: Spirosomataceae bacterium; assembly: GCA_025455795.1. Classification (GTDB taxonomy): domain Bacteria; phylum Bacteroidota; class Bacteroidia; order Cytophagales; family Spirosomataceae; genus Runella. The sequence goes on along the minus strand of JALOLW010000571.1, from coordinate 2,111 downwards.
GCAGCTCTACGACCGCGAGCGCAACCCACATTTTTCGTTTACTTACGACTGCATCAAGGCCGTCCGCGCTGCCATTGGCGACAACACCGACCTGTTTGTGGATTTTAACAACGGCTACACGGCGGGCAAAGCCATCGAACTGGGCCTCAAATTGTACGAACATTTCAACATTAAAGTTATTGAAGAACCCGTATCAAGCATGAATTACCCCGATTTGCGGCAGGTCGTAGATGCCCTGCCCTGCGAGGTCAATGCGGGCGAACACGAATACAACAAGTGGCAATTCAGGGATTTGATTGTAACAGGCAACCCCGACTGTCTCAACTTAGACCTCATCAAATGCGGCGGCCTCAGCGAAGTCAAAAAAATAGCGGGCATGGCGCACGCTTTCGACAAAGAAGTGATGGTACACAACACCCGCCCCACGTTGGCCACCGCTGCCAGTCTCAACTTGGTGGGCAGCATTGCCAACGCCGCCAAAGTGCAAGAGTTCTCTGGTCTGCGCCCCGACTTGGACCAAACGATACTCTTCAATAACACCGTCAGATTTGAAAACGGTTTTCTCTACATTCCCCAAACGGTAGGCTTAGGGTTGGAAGTAAACGAAGAAATGATGGAGAAACGAAAACTAAACAAGTAGTTGGATTAAAAATCATTCACCAAAAAGTTTCGCACTAAGCCGTGCAATAGTAAACTATAACACAAATCCCAACTTTGATAATATCGGCCATCATCAAGCGTAAGGGCGGCTTGGGTGAGCGAAAGCGGACGGAAGGTATCAATCATCACTGCTAACTCTTCGGTGGAAGTTTTGCCAATGCTCCGCTCGTACGCGCCAGGCGCGGGTCCGTGCGGAATCCCACCTGGATGCAGCGTAATGTGCCCTTGCGCAATGTTGTTGCGGCTCATAAAATCGCCGTCCACGTAGTAAATCATCTCGTCGGAGTCAATGTTGGAGTGATTGTAGGGCGCAGGAATACTCAGCGGATGATAGTCGTATAGGCGTGGCACAAACGAGCAAATCACAAAGGCTTTGGTCTCAAAAGTCTGATGAACAGGTGGTGGCTGATGAATCCGCCCCGTAATAGGCTCAAAATTGTGAATCGAAAAGCCGTAGGGAAAATTGTACCCATCCCAACCCACTACGTCAAACGGGTGCGTGGGATAGAGCATTTCGTACAGCACGCCCTGTTTTTTGATTTTGATGATAAAATCACCTTTTTCGTCGTGGGTTTCGAGCGTGTCGGGGAGTTTGTAATCGCGCTCGCAGTAGGGCGAATGTTCGAGCAACTGCCCAAACCAATTTCGGTAGCGTTTGGGGGTATAAATCGGATGAAAACTCTCGGTAAAAAGGAGGCGGTTGTCGCTGGTATCAAACGAAATTTGGTAAATCATCCCGCGCGGAATGATGAGATAGTCGCCGTACTCAAAGCGAATGTTGCCCACCTGCGTGCGAAGCGTACCCGTGCCACGATGCACAAAAATCAATTCGTCGGCGTCGGCGTTTTTGTAAAAGTAACTCGTCAGTGACTGCCGAGGCGCGGCCAATCCGATGTGAAGGTCGGTATTGACCAACAACGGCACGCGACTTTCCAAAAAATCGTCTTTGGGCGGCACTTCAAAGCCTTTGAGCAACCGCGCTTTCATGTTTTTGGCCACCGCCACGGCGGGCGACACGTCAGTTTCCGACAAAATCTCGCGCACCATCGTGGGCCGATGTACGTGGTACAGCAACGACGACATCCCGTCGAAGCCTATCGTGCCAAACAGTTCTTCGTAGTACAATCCGCCGTCGGGCTTCCGAAACTGCACGTGACGCTTGGCAGGTACCTGACCGAGTTTATGATAAATAGGCATACTTGAATTGACGATTTTATGAGAAGTTCAGCCCCCAAACCCCCAGAGGGGGCTTAAATAACCTTTGAGGGGTGGGCATAACTATAAATTGGCTAAAAACTCGTGAGTTTGTTGAAATGGTAACTTATTTTGGTGGTTATAAATGGACATTAACTACCTCTTGTGCTAGTTAGCATATTTTGCAAATATTAAAAAAAAAGAGTATCTCAAAGGTGCAAACCCAAACGAGACACCCTTATGCACCAAGTACAAAT
>JALOLW010000570.1 GCA_025455795.1 Spirosomataceae bacterium | reverse complement strand
ACCAGCTTCGTATTTTGGTCTTTCCAGTATTTTTCCCAGCCTTCGTCGGTGCCGTTTTTCTGAATGAGCATATCTTTGGTGGCCGAAATATAGCCAATCGGGGCTTCAAACCACACGTACAACACTTTACCGTCGGTACCTTCGACGGGTACTTTGATGCCCCAGTCGAGGTCGCGGGTCATGGCGCGGGGCTTTAGTCCCTCTTTGAGCCACGACTGACACTGCCCCGCCACGTTGGTTTTCCATTCGGTATGGCTATTGACGTATTTTTCTATTTGCGACTGCATCTGGTCGAGGGGCAAATACCAGTTTTTGGTGGCCCGCAGCACGGGTTTTGAGCCAGAAAGTGTCGAGTGCGGGTCTTTGAGTTCGAGCGGACTGAGGGCCGTACCGCACCGCTCGCATTGGTCACCGTAGGCGTTGGGATTGGCACAAACGGGACAAGTACCGACGATGTAGCGGTCGGCCAAAAACTGTTGGGCTACTTCGTCGTAGTACTGCTCGCTGGTTTCTTCGATAAAACCGCCGTTTTGATAGATATTTTTGAAAATCTCTTGTGAAGTTTCGTGGTGGACGGGCAGGCTCGTGCGCGAATAGACATCAAACGTAATGCCGAAATCTTCAAACGATTGCTTGATTTGGGCGTAGTATTTGTCCACAATGGCCTGCGGCGAAAGTCCTTCTTTTTTGGCACGGATGGTGATGGGGACACCGTGTTCGTCGGTACCACTAATAAAAGCCACATCGGCACCTTTAGCGCGGAGATAGCGCACAAAAATATCGGAAGGAACATAACAACCCGCCAAATGACCAATGTGGATGGGGCCATTGGCATAAATCAAAGCAGCAGTAACGGTGTATCTTTGGGACATATTTAGAATGAGTGTATGCGTAAATGCTTAAATGAGGGAATGTTTAAATGCGTGAATGCGTAAAGTTTGGGGTGCAAAATTAATGAAAATATGGTGGGGATGCGCGGCGGGGGCGTCAATGAATATTTTTCAAATGATGGCTTTTCTTCATAATCACCTCTCAATTCCCTAATTTTGCGGTTGTTCGGACTCAAGATTTGACAACTTTTTCCAATGCGACGATTTACAAAGTTGTCAAATCTCAGAATCCCAATCACTCAATCGCTCATTCACAAATTCACAAATAATGAATCCATCCACCTCCCTCCAAGACATCATCAGCCACGCCAAAGAGGTCAAAACGGCGTAGAACTCAAAAACAACCTCAAAAACATCTGGTGGAAAGCCATGACCCAGCTCAACGACAACATCGTGGGCGTGGACGCGGCGATTTTCATGCACCCGCTCACGTGGAAAGCCTCGGGCCACGTGGACGGCTTCAATGACCCGATGATTGACAACAAAGATTCCAAAAAACGCTACCGCGCCGACCAACTCCTCGAAGGCAAAGCCGAAGTATATGCCAATGCGGGCGACGAAGCAAAAGCCCAAGCCCTGCTCAACGAAACGGGCCGCTTGCTGGGCAACAACGACTTGGAAGCTGTGCGCGAATTGATTATTGCCGAGGGAATTGTTTGCCCCATTTCAGGCACGGCCAACTGGACCGAAGTGCGACAGTTCAACCTCATGTTTAGCACCCAAGTAGGCTCAGTGGCCGACGATGCGAGCTTGATTTACCTCCGCCCTGAAACCGCGCAGGGGATTTTTGTCAATTTCTTGAACGTCCAAAAAACAGGACGTATGAAGATTCCGTTTGGCATTGCGCAAATCGGCAAAGCGTTTAGAAATGAAATTGTAGCGCGGCAGTTTACGTTTCGGATGCGCGAGTTTGAACAGATGGAAATGCAGTTTTTTGTGCGTCCTGGCAGCGAAATGGGCTGGTATGAGCAATGGCGCGACACCCGCTTGGCTTTCCACAAAGCCGTGGGCTTGCCCGCCGAGAAGTTGAAGTTTCATATCCACGAAAAACTCGCCCACTACGCCAACGCCGCCGTGGACATTGAGTACCAGTTTCCGTTTGGTTTTCGTGAGATTGAGGGCATCCACTCTCGCACCGACTTCGACCTCAAAAATCACCAAGAACTCTCGAAGAAAAAACAGCAGTATTTTGACAACGACCTCGACGACAACGGTAAGCCTTATGGCAACTACATCCCCTACGTGGTAGAAACCTCCGTGGGGGCCGACCGTTTGTTTTTGGCGGTGTTTTGTAATGCTTTTACCAAAGAAACCACGGGCGAGGGTCCAGAAGCCAAAGAGCGTGTTTACCTCAAACTCCACCCTGCTTTGGCTCCTTACAAAGCGGCGATTCTCCCCATTACCAAAAAAGACGGCTTACCCGAAAAAGGCCGCGAAATTGAGAAAATGCTCAAATCGGAGTTTCGGGTGTTTTATGAAGACAAAGATGGCATTGGCAAGCGTTATACGCGCCAAGACTTGATAGGTACGCCCTTTTGTATTGCTGTTGACCACCAAACCCTCGAAGACAATACCGCGACTATTCGCCACCGCGATACGACCGAGCAAGAGCGCGTACATATCAGCGAACTCAAAGCCAAAATCGGCTACGAGGTGTCAGAACAAAGGATTTTGGAAAAGATTTGATTGCTTAAATGCACAAATGCGTAAGTGCAGAAATGAGTAGTCGCAATTTTGACATTTACGCATTTCTGTATTCAAACATTCACGCATCAATTTGCAAAGTATATGCCTGTACTCCCCAAACGCAAATACACCGTCGAAGAATATTTGGCGATGGAAGAAACTGCTCCTTACAAGAGTGAGTATTTCGATGGCTATATCTACCCCATGGGTGATTTTGAAGGCGATACGCCCGAAGCCATGGCTGGCGCAAAACCCGCCCACAACGCGATCAGGGAAAACTTATCTATCAATATTGGAGGTTATTTCAAAAAAAACAAAGGCTGTCGGTCTTACTCAAGCGACCAACGGGTGAGAGTGGACGAAAATGGTCTGTTTACCTATCCAGATTTGGTAGTGGTGTGCGGCAAACCTGAATTTACCAACGACAGCCTCACCAATCCTGTACTTATCGTTGAGGTTTT
>JALOLW010000205.1 GCA_025455795.1 Spirosomataceae bacterium | reverse complement strand
AAGTGAAAAATTTGGGAGTAGCTTTTGATTTTTTCTATGAATTGGCACAACAAGATACCCCGATTTCAGAAAATTATATCAAACAAATCCATCAATTGGTAGTTGGTAACGACCCATATTTGAGTGCTGGAAATTATAGAAACGTAGGTGTAGTCATTACAGGTTCAGAGCATACACCGCCTGAACCTTTTGAAGTGCCTTTCAAAATGCAAGAACTAATGGATTGGTTGAACGAAAATTTTGACCATGAAAATCCTATCGTTTTAGCAGCAGTAACCCATCACGAAATGGCGAAAATTCACCCTTTTGCAGACGGAAACGGAAGAACTGCAAGGTTACTTCTTAATCTTATTTTATTAAAAAAGGGATATCCTATTTGTAGCATCAAGCGAACCGAACGCCCAAGATATTACGAGGCTATGGCGGAAGCTGACAAAGGAAACTACCATCATATAGTTGAAATGGTAGCCGAAGCTAGTGCCGAATTGTTCGCATCTTATGTGAGAATGAGGGAAGAAACCAACCGAAAAACACAGTTTGCCAAAAAGTGGGGGAGTAAAGATATAGAAAGCCGACTCCGAAAAGAGAAGGGACGATTTGAACTTTGGCAGAACCGAATGAACCAAATTAAGTTAGAATTTAGGCAGTTTACTGATTTGTTAAATGAAAACTTGGAAACTTTCGGTGCTACCTACTATGAATATCCATCTATCACTTTTGAAACGTTTCAAGAATTAGAGGAAAAAGGCAGTGCTAATAATACTTTCTTTTTTTCTATTCGTTTCTATCGCATAGAAACAAAGAAAATAGTTCAAACATTCCTTTTTAGATTTTTCAGAGACCACACTAAATTTGGGTTTGATAATCCTATCGTACCCTTGGAATTAAACTGTTTTAATCCTGAAACAAAAAATTTCCTTGGTGTAGATCGCTTTACTTGGGCAGATAGAATACAACTAAGAGCCTTTTACTTCAATCAGTCAAATGATTTAGTAGTTACAAAATATAATCGTTCAGCAAGAACCATCTACGAAGAAGTGAACCCCAACCTAAATGGAGTGGCTGAAACATTCTTTGATGATGTACTTGCGAATGTACTTGGCGTGTAAAGCAAAAAACACAAAAGTAAAGCATTGAAAAGGAGTGTATTATTTAATTCTCAATACACAATACTATTTTCTCAATACTACTTATGATTCTGATTTTCAACTGTATAGACCATTAGTCAAATTGACCGCTTCGATGCGCTTGTAAGACAAGATGGCAAAAGCGCAGTGATTTATCATTCCGTTTTACAGGGTTGTGACAGCAAAAATGCGGGTCATTGTGCTAAACAAATGGAGTGGGTGTTTTTTTACCAATCAAAAATCTACAATGTAAGAGTGGTTTAGGGTAGGCATTTTCACTACGTGCCAATCATCGGTGTCGCAACAGTATGTCTGTCGTTTGATTGACTTTTGAGTAGAAACTAACTTCAAATGAGCAACCGACGTACCTTTCTCCAGCAAGCCACGGGCGCATTGGCCCTGGGTGCTGCTACCACTACCTTATCACAGGCCGCCCCCGCTGCTGCCCCCCAAGAAGACCTCTTCAAACTCGGCATGGCGGGCTATTCGTTTGTGCATTTCAAACTCGACCAAGCCCTCGAAATGATGCGCAAAGTAGATGTAAACTATCTCTGTATCAAAGACTTTCATCTGCCCTTCAACAGTACCGACGAACAAATCGCTGCTTTTCACGAAAAACTGAAGCAGTCGAATGTGACAGGCTATGCTGTAGGGCCGATTTACATGAAAACCCCGCAAGAGATTGACAACGGGTTTGAATACGCCAAGCGCGTGGGCGTCAAGCTCATCGTGGGTGTACCCAACGAAGAACTGCTACCGCAGATTGACAAAAAAGTGAAAGAGTACGATATGCGCTACGCTATCCATATCCACGGCCCCGACATCAAGCTGTGGCCCAACGCCTCTTCGGTCATCAATGCCGTCAAAAACTTGGACCCGCGTATCGGCCTGTGTTTTGACATGGGGCATGACGCCCGCTTTGGTGATGACCCCATCGCCGACCTCAAAAAATACGCCGACCGCATTTTTGACATTCACCTCAAAAACGTCACTGCGGCCTCCAAAGAAGGCAAAACCTGCGAGTTGGGGCGCGGTATCATTGACGTACCAGCTTTTGTGGCCATGCTTCGCAAAATCAAGTACAGCGGCAGTTGCAGCCTCGAATACGAAAAAGACATGAAAGACCCCTTGGCAGGTATCGCCGAGTCGGTGGGGTATTTCAGAGGGGTATGTCAGGCAAGTCGGAAATAACCATAATCAATATCTAAATCAAAGACAATGACTTCCAGAAGAACTTTTATCAAAACCGCAGGACTGGCCGTAGGCGGTTTGGCCACGGGAATGTCGGCCAAAAGCTACGCCAAAATCATCGGGGCCAATGAGCGTATCAACGTCGCCGTGATTGGCTTGGGGCGTAGGTTGGGGGCGTACTATGAGCCTGTTGCCCAAAAACAAAACAATGTCGAGCTGATTTATCTGTGCGATGTGATGAAAAAACAACTCGAATCGGGCGCGCAGAAGTTTTCTAAGCACATCAGCTACGCGCCCAAGTTGGAGAAGGATGTCCGCAAAATCATGGCCGACAAGCAGGTGGACGCGCTTTTTATTGCCACCCCCGACCACTGGCACGCCCCGGGTACGTGGATGAGCGTGCAGGCGGGCAAGCACGTGTATGTCGAAAAACCGTGTAGCCACAACCCGCGCGAAGGCGAGATTTTGACCGCTATTCAGAAAAAATACGGCAAGGTGATTCAGATGGGCAATCAGCAACGCTCCGCGCCAGAGTCTATTGATATCATCTCTCAAATCCACAACGGCGTCATTGGCACGGCCTACAAAGCCGTGGCGTTTTATGCGTCGGCGCGGGGTGAAGTGCCTGTACCCAAAGCCGCGCCCGTCCCCGACGGCTTAGATTGGGATTTGTTTCAAGGCCCTGCCCCACGTACCCCCTACACCCACGATACGTGGGACTACAACTGGCACTGGTACGGCTGGACTTACGGCACTGCCGAAGCGGGCAACAACGCCACGCACGAGTTGGACGTGGCACGGTGGGCGCTGCAGGGTGAGTACCCAGAGTTTGTGTCGGTAGAAGCCGCCAAACGACACTACTTAGAAGATGGCTGGACCATGTACGACACCATGGAGGCGACGTTCCGTTTTCCAGGCAATAAAATCATCAAATGGGACGGCAAAAGCCGCAACGGCCACAAAACATACAGCACCGACCGTGGCACAGTCATCTATGGTACCAACGGCAGTGTGTACGTGGACCGCGACGGCTACAAACTTTTTGACCGTGGTGGCAAGGTCATCAAAGAACGCAAAGCGGCTGGCAATGAGGCTGGTACAACCCTCGGTGGCGGTGGCGACATGACCACACTGCACGTGGTCAATTTCTTTGATGCCATCAGGGGCAAAGCCAAACTCAACGCTCCGATAGAAGAAGGAGCCAAAAGTACGCTCATGCCGCACTTGGCCAATATCGCTTATCGTACCCAAAAAGACCTCAAAATAGACCCCAAAACGGGCCGCGCACTTGATGCCGCCGCGCTCAAACTCTGGAGCCGCGACTACGAAAAAGGCTGGGAACCACCGAAGATTTAATGGTTGAAGCAAGATTATTGGTAAAAATCAAATCCCTTTCAAACCTTTTCGGAATAGAAAGGGATTTTTTATTTCAACAACGCCATGATTTCATCGGCAACTTTGCCCGACGAAGTCACTCGTGGCACGACTGATACGAATTCGCTGTTAATGAAACCACAAGCATCAGTCGTGCCACGAGTCTCGTATGTTTAGAGTTCTTCGACTGTAAACTCTACGTCAGTTGTCCAACCATTGGGCGTATTTTATTGATGGGGCTCAGTTTTCTAAATCAGAATAACACAAAAGGAGTAAAAATCCTTAGATTCTTACTCCTTTTGTAAATAAATCGGTCAAATATATTTGTTAGGATTCTGCACTTTGGCAATCCTTTTTATGTGGCTTGAACCAAACTAAGATTTGGGATAGTAGTCCTGCGCTTTTGAAGCAATCAGTACCCAAAGATACTTCTTCTTTTATTTTGTCGCTATTTTCAACTCGTCCAACTGCGCCTGCGCGATGGGCGATGGCGAGTCAATCATCACGTCGCGGCCAGAGTTGTTTTTGGGGAATGCGATAAAATCTCGAATTGAATCAGCCCCGCCAAAAAGCGAACACAAGCGGTCAAATCCAAACGCGATGCCCGCGTGCGGCGGCGCCCCAAACTCAAAAGCTTCCATCAAAAACCCAAACTGCGCTTTGGCTTCTTCGGGGGTAAAGCCCAACAGTTCAAACATTTGCATCTGCAACGGTCGCTGAAAAATTCGTACGGAACCACCCCCTACTTCGGTGCCATTGATGACCATGTCGTAGGCGTTGGCGCGTACGGCACCAGGGTCGGTGGCAAGCAGCGGAATATCTTCGGGCTTGGGGCTTGTAAACGGATGGTGCATGGCAAACCAACGCTGCTCTTCCTCACCGTATTCCAAAAGCGGAAAATCCAACACCCACAGCACCTTGTAGTCGTCGGGACTACGAAGGCCGAGGCGGCTGCCCATTTCCAAACGCAGTTCGTTGAGTTGCTTGCGGGTTTTGTTGGCTTCTCCCGCCAAAATCAGCATCAAATCGCCAGGTTCGGCGTCAAACACTGCCGCCCATTGTTTCAAATCTTCTTCGCTGTAAAACTTATCCACCGACGATTTGAGCGTGCCGTCGGCGTTGTAACGCACATAGACCAAGCCTTTGGCGCCGATTTGTGGGCGTTTGACCCATTCTGTGAGTTCATCCACCTGCTTGCGCGTGTATTCAGCGCAGCCTTTGGCGCATATCCCCACCACCACCTCCGCACTATCAAATACCCCCAGACCCCCAGAGGGGAGTTTGTAAACCGCTCCCTCCCTACTGAGGAGGGCTGGGGCTTGGTCTTTAAGGTAGCAGAACTCCATCCCAAACCTCACATCGGGTTTATCCGAGCCGTATCTTTGCATGGCTTCGGCGTAGGTCATGCGAGGTACTTCGGCCAAATCAATGTTTTTGACGGTTTTAAAAAGGTGTCTTACCAGTCCTTCAAACATCTGCAACACGTCTTCTTGGGTCACAAACGACATCTCACAGTCTATCTGCGTAAACTCAGGCTGACGGTCGGCGCGGAGGTCTTCGTCGCGGAAACACTTGACAATCTGATAGTAACGGTCAAAGCCCGACACCATCAGCAACTGCTTGAAGGTCTGCGGTGACTGCGGCAAAGCATAAAATTCGCCGGGGTTCATGCGGCTTGGCACCACAAAATCGCGCGCGCCTTCGGGCGTGGACTTGATGAGTACGGGGGTTTCGACTTCGATAAAATTCTGACTATCCAGATAGGTGCGGGTCTGCTGCGCCACGCGGTGGCGGAGTTGGAGGTTTTGACGCACCACGCCGCGCCGCAAATCCAAGTAGCGGTACTTCATGCGGATGTCGTCGCCGCCGTCGGTTTCGTCTTCTATCAAAAACGGTGGGAGTTTGGCGGGATTCAAAATGTCGAGTGCTGTCACTTTGATTTCGATGGCCCCCGTCGGGATTTTGTCGTTTTTGGACACGCGCTCAATGACCGTCCCCGTAGCTTGTATCACAAACTCACGGCCCAACTCGCGGGCTTTGGCCATGAGTTCGGCGGGGGTTTTGCTGTCGTCGAGCATGAGTTGGGTGATACCGTAGCGGTCGCGGAGGTCAATCCAAATCATACCGCCTTTGTCGCGGGTGCGCTGTACCCATCCGCTGAGGGTTACTTCTGTGTTTACGTCCGAAAGGCGAAGTTCGCCGCAAGTGTGTGTTCTGAGCATTATGGTGATTATCAGTTATTGAAAGCCCTCCTTTGCAGGGGAGGAGTTAGACGGTCGGGTCACTTAATGCCGCAAAATTCGATAATTTGGCCGAAATCTTCTAATGAAATGCGTTTTAGTGTTGTGCAACTCCACACTTAGGCGAACGATGATTTAAAATTTGACGAAAATTTTGTGCCGATACATCACATACAATACCCCCCAAACCAGCAGCAAGCTACCGAGGGCGTTGAAGACATTGTGCCACGGCTTAGGGGCATGACCATACAGTCCCCCAAAAAGTAAGTGCGAAGAATGCCCAAAGTCTATAAACCGACAAAGCATATAAATCACGAGAGAATTCATGCCTATGACTTTGAAAAAAAATGACCATCTGCTCCAACCTTTGACATCAATCACCCCATAAAATACCGCCACTGCCACACACGACATACCCGCGGTAAGCATGATAAACGAACTCGACCAGAGGTGTTTGTTGATGGGGAAAATGCTATCCCAAAGCAGCCCAACGATGATGCCGATGCCTCCTGCAGTCATCAAACGAGTGATTTTGTGCGTTGGAGAAAGATTGCGTCTCAATAAATCACCTGCTAAACTTCCAAAAATAGTGAGGCATATCGCAGGAAATTGGGTGAGGAGCGCAAGCTCGTCGTAAGTACCTTGTTTGAGTTTGCCAGGCATAAAAGTACGGTCAAACCAGCCGACCAAATTGCCTTCAAAACTGAGGTCGCCGGCCCCAAATCCAGGCGCAGGAATCAGCATCAAAGCGGCAAAATACAGCACCAATACCGACAACGCCGTGAAAAGGCGTGTTTGCCAGCGGGTATTGAGATAAAGCAAAATCACCACCCACGTAGCCAATCCAATCCGCCCCAGTACCGTACCGTAGCGGATGTGTGCGGGTTCGAAAAAATCAGTAGGGGCGTTTTTGTCGAGAATGCCCAGAAAAAACAAAATCAAGAATCGTTTGAAGACTTTGGACACCAACGTTTGTTTGGAAAGCCCGTGGGTCAAGCCTGCGGTCAGGCTGAACGACAACGCTACTCCTGCCAAAAACAAAAATAGGGGAAAGATGAAGTCGTAAAACGTAAATCCGTGCCATTCGGGATGCTCAAGCTGAGAAGCCATCCAATCTATGAGGCCAAGGTCGGTTTTGCCGCTCATGCGATAGATAAAATCGCCACCGCCTGTGATGAGCAACATGTCAAAACCCCGCAAGGCATCCAACGAAGCCAAGCGGGTATTTGGAGTCAAGTGGTTCATAGTAAAGTTTTTAGCAAAAGCGGTATGGCACTATTTTATACCAGTTTCCAACAAAAAAACGACCTAAAATGCCGATGGTATGGATAATTCAGCTTACCTTTGCGGCACTAAACAATGCTACGCCCATGAAGGCTCTCGCCACGCCCTGCTAA